>JBAZKX010000045.1:0-10136 GCA_041650575.1 Desulfobaccales bacterium | reverse complement strand
AGTTCGGTGTCTTCCGCGGCGAGGGCGTTGCTCAGCACACTGGTCCCCTCGGCCAGGGCCGCGGCCATCAGGGCCCGGTGCGTGTAGCTCTTGGAGCCGGGCAGGGTAAGGAAGGCCTCGACTCGCTCCCGGGGTCTAATCTCTTTCCGGTCAGGCTTCATCATCATCATAAGTCATGTAGGGTGGGCACGGCCCACCATCTCATTGCGGTAGGAAGCAGTAATGGTGGGCACTGCCCACCCTACTTTTATCCCAGAGCCCCATACGCCGCCTCGGCCATAACCTCCGCCGGGGCCTCCTGGCCGGTCCACAGTTTAAACTGCGCGGTGGCCTGGTGGATGAGCATCCGGAGGCCGTCGATGGTGGCCGCGCCGCGGTGCTTTGCTTCCCGAAGCAGGCGGGTTTCAAGTGGTTGATAAACAATATCCATCACCAGGCGGAAACGCCCCAGGAGGTCAGGGCTGAGGGGGATGCCGTCCACGTTGGGCGTCATGCCTACGGGGCTGGCGTTCACCAGGATGGCGGCGGCGCAACCTGACAGCCCGTCCTGAGCGATCGCCTCGGCCCCCACGTCTTTGGCCAGGGCTGCGGCCCGGGCCTGGTCCACGTCGGTCAGGCTGACGCGGCCGCCGGCGTTGATGATCCCGAAGGCGATGGCCCGGGACGCGCCGCCGGCCCCCAGGATGAGGACGTGTTGGCCGCTAAGGCTGTTTTTAGCGGTGAGCGCGGTCATGGCCCCCAGCCAGTCGGTGTTGTAGCCGGTAAGGCGGCCCTCCCGGTTGACCACGGTGTTCACCGCGCCGATCTTCGCGGCCTGGGGGTCGATCTCATCCAGGAGCGGCATGATCTCTTCCTTAAAGGGGATGGTGACGCTCACCCCGCCGATCCCCAGGCCTCTTAGGCCGGCCACGGCTTGGGGCAAATCCGTCACCGGAAAGGCCACATAGACCGCGTTGATCCCCAGGTGGCGGAACGCGGCATTGTGCATGGCCGGGCTCAGGGAGTGCGTCACCGGCCGGCCCAAGATGCCGAAGATTTTCGTATGTCCGTCGATCATGTTAGCTTTCAGCGGTCAGCGGTCAGCTTTCAGCTAAAGACGCCGCCAGAATGGTTCTCTATAATCGGTTTGTTTTGATAAGGACACAGCGCGCCGTGCCCGACGCAGGCTAAAGCCTGCGGCTACAGGGTTTCGGCATTAGCTGACAGCTGATAGCTGAAGGCTGACAGCTATTTCAACGTTTTCCACAGCCGCTTCACATCGTTTACCGTGAGCTGCCCCGGGGCCGAGGCGCCGGATTTGCTGAAGGGCGCGAAGGTGAGGAAGCTCCCCAGCAGCGGCGCCACCAGGCGGGACCATTTTCCTAAAGGCCCCATGCAAAAGGCAATCACGTCTTTGCCCTGGGCCAGGATGGGGGGAATGAGGCCCAGCACCCGCAGGTTGTCTTCCGGCTCTCGCGCCATGGTGACCAGTTTCAGGATATCCGCCTCCGCGGCCAGCATCTCCGCCAGCACCGCGTCCAGGTGAGATTGGTCCGGGGTGCCGGCAAAGTCGTGCCAGGAGAGGATGAGCTTGGTTTTCCCCCGGCGGGCGGCAATCTCCCGCCGCCAGGCCGCGTCCGCCGCCAGCTCCACGTCCACGCAGGTCACCCCCAGGTCCAGGGCTGCTTCCAACCGGCGGCGGCGGTCGGCTTCGGCGCCCTGCCAGCGGCCGCCTTCGGCGGCCAGGCGGTTGGTGGCGATCACCGGCCCCGGCAGGCCCCGAAAGAGACGCGCCAGGTCCGGGTCCGGCTGCTCCAGGTAGTCCAGGCGGACCTCGGTCCACAACCCCTTGCGGGCCGCCCGCTGATATTTGCCCCGAGCCCGGTTGACCGTGGCCTCCACCACCGGCACGCAGATGCGAAGAGACAGTTTTCGGTTTTCAGTTTTCGGTGTTCGGTTTTGAATCATAGGATATTGGGTTCGCCCGGCCTAAGGTTTATCTACCATGTAAAGGTTCAGAAAATAGTTAACCTGGCGGGCACGGAGGCCCGCCCCACCGAATAGATTTTAATCTGAGAGTTGTCTAAGAACCTCCAAATTCTTTTACTGAAAACCGAAAACTGAAAACCGTCTTTTAACTCAGATTCTCCACGCCGGCGGCCCGGGGAAAGGAGCCCAGGAGTTTGAAATGGGCGCTGATGGCCTCCACTTCCTCCAGGGCCTTAGCCACCGGGGGTTCACTGGTATGCCCGTCCACGTCCACGAAAAACAGGTAGCGCCAGGCCTCGTTCCGGGCGGGCCGGGAGACGATGCGGGTCATATTGAGGTCCTGGTCCGCCAGGGGCCGCAAGGTCTTATACAGCGCCCCGGGGATGTTGTCCACCGCAAACATGAGGGAAGTTTTATCCCTGCCGGTGGGACCGGGGGAGTCGGAGCCGATCACAAAGAAGTGGGTGACGTTTCCCGGGTTGTCTTCGATACGGCTCTCCACCACCCTGAGGTCATAGAGGGGCGCGGCGAAGGCGCTGGCGATGGCCGCGGCGTTGGGGTTCTTGGCCGCCTTTTGGGCCGCCACCCCGGTGGAGGCCACCTCCAGGATGGGGATCTCCCCCAGATGCGTCCCCAGCCAGCGGCGGCACTGGGCGTGGGCCTGGGGATGCGTGTAAATGACCTCGATATCGGCCCGCTGCCCGGACTTGGACACCAGGTCGTGGGAGACTTCGAGGTAGATCTCCCCGCAGATCTTCACCGAGGTATCGGCGAACAGGTCCATGGAGATATTGACGATGCCCTCGGTGGAGTTCTCGATGGGCACCACCCCGTACTGGAATTTCCCCTTTTCCACTTCGGCGAAGACCTCCTGGATGGTGGCCATGGGGCCGAAACGGGTGGCCCGCCCGAATTTCTTCAGGGCGGCCAAATGGGAAAAGGTGGCCTCCGGCCCCAGGAACGCCACCCCGAAGGGGATCTGGACCTCCCGGGCGGCGGAGATGATCTCCCGGAAGATATTGCGCAGGGCCGAGGGGCTCAAAGGCCCGGGGTTCAGGTGCATGAGGTTGGCCAGGACTTCTTCTTCCCGTTGAAAATCCAGGGTGCCCCGGCCTTCCCGGTTCTTGATGCGGCCGATGTCCTGAGCCAGGCTCTGGCGCCGGTTCAGCAGGGCCAGGAGTTCCTGGTCCAGGGCGTCGATCTGATTGCGGATGGCTTCTTTTGGCGTCATGGTCATTTCTCCAGGATGGTTTCCTGGATCTTGTGGCCGAAGTGGCGCCCGGTTTCTTCCAGGGCCACCAGCACTTCATCCCCAGGTTTAAGCGTAACGATGGAAACGGCCTCGCCGTTAGGCCGGGTGAGACGGATGGTTTCGGCGTTTTGCAAAATGGTGGCGATCTCCCGGCCGCCCGCCTCGGCGCTCACCAGCATCAGGGGACGGCGCTCCACCTTGACCCGGCCCACCACCGCGGGCGCGGTGCGCCCCTGGTAATTGACCAGCAGGACTTCATCGCCCGCGGTCAGTTCCCCCAGATACCTGGTCCGGTCGCCGGTCACCCGGATGTAGGCATGCACCGGCCCGGCGTTGACCCGGAAGGGCCGGGGCGCCACGTACGGGTTCTCCAGGGACTCGGCGTGCACCAGGAACAGGCCCCCGGAGGAGTTGCCCACCAGCATGCCCTCCCCTAAGCCCATATTGCTACAGGTATCCACGCAGACCCGGTCGCCCATGCCCAGGGACTTGAGCCGGGTGATCCTGGCGGTGGTCAAGGGCAGCGGCGGCGACGCGTCTTTCACCAAGCGGGCGATTTCTTTGATCACGGCCGGGGTGGCGCCGGTGACCACCAGGCCGTCCACCCCTTTTTCCAGCACCCCCAACGCGGTGCGGGCCGCGTCGGCATCGCCCACTTCGACGAAGATATTATCACTCTGGGCCACCAGATTTTCCAGAGGAATGATGGTCCAATCCGGGGTGCGCACCACCACCGGCCCGCCTCGCGCCAACCGGATGACCTCGGCTTCGTCCGCGGTGCTCAAGATAGCGACTTCCTGGACGTCTTGGCCCGGCGCCAGGTCCCCGTCCGGGGCCACCACGGTGATGAGCCCCAGGGCCCGGACCTCGGCGGCCCGGCCCTCGGGCACCCACACCGCGTCCGCGCCGCTCTCCAGCGCGGTGGTCACCAGCTTCTTGTCCCAGGGGTCAACTTTAACCCATAGCTGTTTCATGGCGGCGTCCCGGCTCACACCGACTTGAGGAAGGACAGGGCCTCATCGACGCCCGAGTTTTCATTGACGATCATGCTGATGGCCCCCACCATGGCGGCCGGATTCCGGTGCTGGAAGACGTTGCGCCCGATGGAGACTCCGGCGCCGCCGGCCTCGATGGCCCCCTGCACCATCTCCAGGATGTCCCGGTCCGAATTCATCTTGGGGCCGCCGGCGATGACCACCGGCACCGGACAGCCGGCCACGACCTTGCGGAAGGACTCCATGGAGCCGGTGTACGAGACCTTGACGATATCCGCGCCCAACTCCGCGCCCAGCCGGGCCACGTGCTGGATCACCTGGGAATCGTATTCATCTTTAATCTTCTCGCCCCTGGGGTACATCATAGCCAAGAGCGGCATGCCCCATTCCCGGGCGTCCCGGGCCACCCGGCCCAGGTCGGCCAGCATTTCCCGTTCCGAGCCGTTGCCCACGTTGACGTGGATGGAGAGGGCGTCGGCGCCTAATTTCAGGGCCTCTTCCACGGTGCATACCAGGGTCTTGGCATTGGGATAGGGGGAAAGCGCCGTGGAGCCCGACAGGTGGATGATCAGACCCACGTCCTTGCCCCGGCGGCGGTGGCCGCTGGACACCAGGCCTTTGTGGATGACGATGGCGTTGGCCCCGCCGCTGGCCACCGCGTTGACGGTGGTTTTCATATCGATGAGGCCTTCAATGGGGCCGACCGTGACCCCGTGGTCCATGGGGACGATCACCGTCCGTCCCGTGTCCCGGTTCATAATGCGTTCCATGCGAATCTGTTTGCCGACCACGATTCCTCCTCGCCGGGGAGCCTGAGAGCAAGACCCACGACCTGATAAAAAAAGCCGTGGTGCCTCTGCGCCACGGCTTTTAAAAGTTTTTTTGGTTTGGGCCTACATTCTTTTAAAAGTCGAGGCGCACTCCTGGCTCGGAAAATAATAATAGCTAAAATAGTAATAGAGATTCCGGAGCCAGGTGGATTGCATTTCTCAAATGTCCTCGACTTCATCGATCCTAAAATATCTCCTCCCCCGTGTCAATAAAAATTTTTTTTCGCTATACTTTATCGGGGGAGGGTGATCATGGTACCCGCTTCCCGGCAATTTTCTGAACTGACGAAGGAGGCGGCATGCCCCGCATCGATGATTATAAGGCGGCCATTGCCCTGGCCGTGGCGGAATTGCAGCAGATTAATCCCAAGCGTCTGGAGGCCCGCACCGGCGCAGCGTATTTTGTCGAAGACGGCGCCGACGGCTTGCTGGTGCCCTATTTCGGGCAAATGCGGCGCATCGTCTGGCCCGAAGTCAGCGTGAGCCCGGTGGGTGATCAGGGGCAAGTCCCCCTGACCGAGCAGATACTCATCCTCCACTACCTACTCCGGGCCTCGGGGGAACCCCTCACCGGCCGGAGCATCGATTTCCGGCAGGTCCCGGAAGGCGGCTTCTACTGGTCCGCGTTTGTCTCCCGGGCCAAAAAGCCTCTGCTGGAAACCTTCGGCCACGACCTAGAACTTTACGCCAAAGTGGCCCAAAGCCTGGGAGGAGAGCCCCAGCCCCTGGGTGATGCCGCGGCCCGTTTCCTGGCTTTTCCCCGGGTGCCCGTCACCCATATCCTCTGGGGCGGCGACGAGGAATTCCCCCCGGAGGCCAATATTCTCTTCGACGAGACCATCCCCGGGTACCTGCCCACCGAAGATGTCGCGGCGCTGGCCGGAGCTTCGGTCTATCGCCTGATGGGCGCGGCCCGGCAATTCCAGGCCAAAGCCTGAAAGATAGTCCCGCGGCAGGGGGCTTAAGGGGGCTTGCGGAATCCTAAATAATGGTTATAATTTAACTTAAGGGGGCGTAACGGCTTCGACGTAAATAGAGAACTGTAAGTTGCATGCCGAGGTCCTGTCCGCTCGTTAAACGGGTAGGAAACACACAAGTGCCGACAACTACGGCTACGCTCTAGCCGCTTAAGGCTAGCATTTGGGGACTGAGGCCGGGATAGGACCCCAAGTGACGATATCCTGGCAAAGCTGCCAACACTGCCCACGGGTTGGCGGACGAAAACTGCAGCGGGCTAGCCTCTAAGCATTCTGCCGTTGGAAGGCTTACGGGGCGAAACTAAAACGCCGGCTAAGCATGTAGAAGCTTCCAGGGACTATTGGCGGACGCGGGTTCGACTCCCGCCGCCTCCACCATTTAACTTTCAGATTTCATGGGCCTTTCCGGGTGCGAAAAGGCCTTTTTTTATCGTCCCCGAATCGTCTGCGACTAAACACTAAGATGATTCTGGAACTACCATGGCCCTGCTGAATCAGTATAATTCTCTGTGCGCCGTGGGTTTCCTGGCCAGGTTTTCATACGCCCTGGCCCGAACCCCGGTACTCCCCTTGTTCGCCCTCTATTTGGGCGCCGGCCCCGAGGCCATCGGCTTCATCGTGGGCATCTCGACGGTCACCGGCATCTTTTTCAAATTGCCCGCCGGCGCCGTCTCCGACCTGATTGGCCGCAAGAAGACGTTGCTGGCGGGCCTGGTGGTCTTCGCGGTCATACCCTTCACCTATCTCCTGGTGGGCAACTACCAGCTTCTCATCCTGATTCGGTTCCTGCACGGCTTTGCCACCGCCATCTATGGGCCGGTGGCCATGGCGGTGGTGATGGACGCCGCGGGAGGCAGAAAAGGTGAGATGCTCTCCTGGTTTTCCTCCGTCACCATCATGGGCAATTTGGTGGGGGCCCCGGTGGGCGGGTTTATCCTCTATCGCCTGGCCACCGGCGCCCCGGCGCTCTTTGCTTTCCAGGTGGTTTATCTGGCCAGCGGAGTGGCCGGTCTTCTCTCCTTGCTCGTCGCACTGGCCATATTGCGGGGCCGGGAGGCCGTGGAACCGAGTAAGGGGCTCAGGGAGTCTCTGAGCCGCTTCGTCGCCGGGATCAAGGAAGTGCTCAGCGACCGGCGGGTGGTGGTCACCTCCTCCATGGAGGGCCTACAAAACCTGACGGTGGGAGCGCTGGAAGCCTTCCTGCCTATCTATGCGGTGAAGGTGGCGGGATTGAACGAGTTTCAGGCGGGACTTCTCTGGGGGGTGCAGGTGTTGGTGACCATCCTGTCCAAACCCCTCATGGGCCGGACTTCTGACCGTTATGGCCGTCGCCCCCTGATCAACGCGGGCATGGTTCTGTGCGCCCTGTCTTTTGGGGCCATTCCGTTGCTGCATAATTTTTGCCTCCTGTTAATTACCGCCACCTGCTTCGGGCTGGGTGAGGCCCTGGTGACCTCGTCGTCCGCGGCGCTGGTGGCGGATATCTGCCACGAACGCCACTTCGGCACCGCCATGGGCACCTTCGGCACCATCTTCGACGTGGGGCATGCCGCGGGGCCCATCGTCGCCGGGCTGCTTCTGGCGCGGATGGATTACCTCCCGGCATTTTGGATCATGGCGGCCCTCCTGCTGGCGTCCATCCCGGTTTTTCTGCTCACGGTGACCCATGAGGGCCGCGTTGAGCCAAAGAATGTCTAAGAGAGGTACGTCGACATGAAATGAATAACGCGTCAAGGACCGGGTGGCCAGTCCCTGGCTTTGAGGCCCTGGTGGCCAGATACGAAATCGAAGCTCAGGCTCTGCACCTGCTGGCGAAGAGTGTTGGCGGCTAGGTTAATTAACTTGACAAGAAGTAATTTTCGTGTAAAATTTTAGCATAGTTTAGCATGTCAGAATGAAATCAGGGCCACAAGTCCTGGATAAAATCGGACGGGGGTGCTAATCCCCGAGCCGATTTTTTTTTGCCTGACTGCTGTGCGCCCTGCTTTTTTGGCAGGATATCGTTGCGGTATCTGCAGGAGGTTTCACCATGAAGGAAACTGGTAAAGTAAAATGGTTTAATGATTCCAAGGGGTTCGGCTTTATCACCCGGGAAAGCGGTCCGGATGTGTTTGTCCATCACAGCGCCATCCAGGGCGACGGCTTTCGCTCCCTGGCGGAAGAACAAGAGGTGGAATTTGAAGTAACTCAAGGTCCCAAGGGGCCCCAAGCGCAGAACGTGGTGAAACTGTAGGCCACCAAGCCTCCTAGGCTGACTCCGGCGGTCTCGGGACCGTCGGGGTTCCGGCGCTTTGACCTTAGAGAGGTAGAATTTGGCCCGAAACCGTTACGGCTGGCAAAAGCGCGCCAAAGAGATGGCCCGCAAAGAGAAGAACGACGAAAAAATAAAGCGTCGCCAGGGCAAAACCATTACCCCCACCGCGGAGGACCTGCCGGAGGAAATAATGGATCTTAGTCCGGACGAGACCGACCCTGTCGGAGTAAGCCTCCAGCAAGGTTTATAAAGGTTCATAAGGGAGAATTATGAGTATGAAATTGTTTGTGGGCAACCTGCCCCACCAGATGACTGAAGAACAACTGAACGCCCTTTTTTCTGAAGCCGGCTATGTGGCCTCAGCCAAGATCATTACCGACCGGCAAACGGGTCAACCTCGGGGCTTCGGTTTTGTCGAGATGGAAACAAAATTGGAAGGGCAAAAGGCCATTTCCATCCTCAACGGCCGGAGTGTGGACGGGCGCCCTCTGGCGGTCAACGAGGCTAAGCCGCAACAGAAAGGCTCCTTCGGGGGCGGCCGCGGCGGCTACCGTTAGCACCGGGGTTCGGGCGAGCGGAATCGGGCCTTAGCCCCTTCCGGTCCTTGGACTTCCGGGTAATCAACAGGCGGCCTCTTGGCTGCCTTTCTTTTCAGAAACCGAACCGGCTGCCCGCTCCGAAGGATTTTTTATGAAGGTCTTTTTGGTTTATGTCAGAGATGAAAATTTTTGCCGATTACTCCCCCAGGAGTTGGATCGTTCACGGTCTGATCCTGACCGGATCAAAGTGATGGGGTTTCCGCCTCTGGGGATCCAGACGCTCGCTTCGGTCCTGCGCCAGTATGGACACCAGGTCCGGCTATTTGACACGTGTCACCCGGAGATGCAGGCGGAGCATATCGCTCAAGCTGCAGAGCAGGAGCGGCCCGACGTCATTGGCGTCTCCGTTCTGTCCACGACCACCTATCCGGCGCTCAAGAATCTGGCCAGGAGGCTAAAATCACCCCTGCCGCAAATCCCCATCATCGTGGGCGGACCATTTGCCACCATGAATTCGGACCGCATCCTGGCGGACTGCGCCGACATTGATTGCGTGGGAGTGGGGGAGGGCGAAGAGCTCCTGCCGGACTATTTGAGCCACCTCGCCGATCCAGGCTCCGTGGCCGGTCTGGTCTGGCGTAACGCCGGGGTGATTGTTGGGAACGTCCTGCGTCCGCTGATTCGGGATCTGAATCAGTTTCCTTACCCTGACCGGACCAGCCTGCCCATCGACTACATCGAATCATTGCCCCTGGACGTCCCCGCGGTCCTCTCTTTGGATAAATTTTGTACCATGCAGACCTCGCGCGGTTGCCCTTATTCCTGCATATATTGCGATATTCCCTCCCTTTCCCAGGGTAAGTGGCGCTGCCGTTCCGCGGAGCATGTCTTGGGAGAAATGCAGCAACTGGACGATCTGGGCTATCGCTCCATTTACCTGACCGACGATCATTTTCTCGTTAACCGTAAGCGCATCGGCGAAGTTTGCCGGGGGATCATCAAGCGCGGGCTAAAGTTCCACTGGGGCTGCGAAGGAAGGGTGGATGCCGTCGCGGTTGATCAGTTGCCGGTCATGAAAAAGGCTAACTGCACCTTCCTGGCCTTCGGGGTGGAGGCGGGGACGCAAAAGGTTCTGGACCGGCTGCATAAAAAGCAGACCCTGAAGCAGGTGGAGCACGCGGTCAGTGAAGCGAAACGGCATGGCATCGACAGGGTGCACGGATTTTTTGTCATCAGCTCTCCCGGCGAAACCGAGAAAGATATCCTGGACAGCTTCCGTTTTGCCGCCCGGCTGAAGCTGGACACCTTTGGGTTCAATCGC
>JBAZKX010000044.1:0-10137 GCA_041650575.1 Desulfobaccales bacterium | reverse complement strand
GCCCCACAGATCCAGGTTATTGTTGGACGCGGCCCCATCGGTGCCCAAGGCCACGGTCACGCCCTGGGCCAGCATCTCGGGAATGGGCGCCACCCCTGCGGCCAGCTTCAGATTGCTTTCGGGACAATGGCTCAGCTTGACGCGGCGCCGGGCCAGGATTTCGCCGTCGGCAGGGGTCAGCCAGACGCCGTGGACCACCGCGGTCAACTCATCCAGGACCCCCAACCGATCCAGGTAGGCGGCGGGAGACAACCCGGTGCGGGCCTCAAGGTCAACTACTTCCTGCCGGGTTTCGGCCAGGTGGATAAAGTAAGGCACTTCCCGGGCCCGGGTCAGGTCCTTGGCTCGGGTGAGGGTCTCGGGCCCGCAGGTGTACGGGGAATGGCAAAAGACCGCGGAGGTGAGCCGGTCGCTTAAATCCTTGCCTGTATTAAGGAAATCTTCGGCCACCTTGAGGTTAAGGGCGGGGTCCGGGACCCCGGGAGCCGGGAAGTCCACCACGCCCTGGGCCACCACCGCCCGCAAGCCCGCCTCGGCCAGGGCCCGGCGCCCCTCGGCCGCGTAGAAATAACTGTCACCCACGGTGGTGATGCCGCCCCGGATCATTTCCGCGGCGGCCAGGAGCGTGCCCCAATAGACCTTGTCGGGGCTAAGCCAGCCGCCTTCGGCAGGGAAGATGAACTCGGTCAGCCATTGCTGCAGGGGCAGGTCGTCGGCCAGGCCCCGGAACCAGACCATGGGCGCGTGGCAATGGGTGTTGACCAGGCCGGGGAGGACCAGGGCGCCCCGGGCGTCCAGGCGCTCCCGGGCCACCGGAAGGTCCTGCGGCGCGTCGGTCTGGCCCACCGCGGTGATGCTGCCGCCCTGGACCGCCACGTACCCCCCGGGCCGCGGGCGGCTGCCGGGCTCCAGCGTCAGGACCAGGGCATTATGGATCAGCCAGTCCCAGGCCACGGTTTACGAACCTCCCACAGGTGATAACGCCGGCAATTTCAGGCACGATGATTGGCGGGTCAGGTAGTGGCCAGGACGAGGGGCGCGACTTCTTCCCGGTATTTCTTGCCGATGGCCACGATCACGTCATAAATGCCCAGGAAGGCGTCCACCACCTGCGGATCAAAGTGTTTGCCCGACTGGGCCTTGATATAGTCGAGGGTCACGTCTTCGGAGAGGGCTTCTTTATAGACCCGCTTGGAAACCAGAGCATCATAGACGTCTGCCACGGCCACGATGCGGCCGGCCAGGGGGGTCTCCTCCCCCTGTTTGCCTTTCCCCAGTTGCACCCGGTCCTGGAAGATATCGTCGATTTTGCCGGGATAGCCCAGGCCGTCCCAGCGCTCATGGTGATTCAGGGCGATTTCCGCGGAGAGGACGTCCAGGTCGGGGGCCTTATTCCGAAAGAGCCGGGCGCCGTGAATCGTGTGGTACTTCATGAGATTGAATTCCTCGGTATCCAGGCCCCCGGGTTTTTTCAGGATGAGATCAGGGATGGCGATTTTTCCCAAATCGTGCAGCATGGCTGCAATTCTGAGCAGATCCTTGGTCCGTTTGATCTCGTCGCCGCCGATCCCGTGCGTCAGGGACCACTGGTGATAAATCTCCGCGGCGTAAGCTCCAACCCGGTTGGCATGAACCCCGGTTTCCAGAGGATCACGCAGTTCGCACATCTTGATCATCCTCAAGATGATCTCCCGGGTCATCATGGCGCGCTCGATGGCGGCCGCGGCGTTCTGGGCAAAGTAACTCAAGACCACCTGGTCCCGGTCGCTAAAGGTCGAAAGCTCATTGGCGTGGTTGAGGGGATTGATAATCTCCATCACCCCCACGATTTTGTTGGTGCTGGTGATGAGCGGCACCGCCAGAATCGATTTCGTCCGGTAACCTGATGCCCGGTCAAAAGACCGGTTGAAACTGAAGGGCATCTCCGGTGGAATCCGGTAAACGTCGTCGATCACCAGAGGCTGGCCGGTTAAGGCCGCGTAACCCGCCACGGAGCGGCTATCAATCGGCAGGGTACTGCTGGTGTAGAGATATTTGTTGCTGCCGGAGGAGCTGAACAAGGTATCGTTGTGCGTGTAGCTGAAATTGAGGACCTCGTTCTCGATGAGGTAAATGGAGCCGGCGTCGGCATGGGCGAACTGCCGGGCCTGGAGGAGCACCGCATCCAGCAGGGCATGGAGATCTTGAATGTGATAAAGCTTTTCCATAATTGCCAATATATCGCTGCAGATGTCCGAACCGTTCCAGACTGACATGATCTTAGGCTCGCTCTGGCGGGATGCCGGTCTCCGTTTGCGTTAACTTCCGGGACCCCGACCCGGTCTGGGCCGGGGAAGGCGGCCAACGCCATCCTTGGCAGGATACTGTAAAGTTTATCGGGTAATATCCACCGGCGCGCCGGTGCTTTCCTCTATGGCTCTCAGAAAGCGGGGCCAGTTGATCCGGCTCGCCAGGTTCCGGTCATGTAGCTTCTTTATGGCGTATTGGACCATATCCGGAATGCGGAAGTAGATGTCCTCGTGCACCTCCGCATAAATGCGCCCCTGCAGGAAGCCGAATTTGACCGGTTCATAAATCATCTCCACCGAGGTGCCCACCGGGGTCATGTCGAAGAGTTTCTCGATATCCTCGGGGTAGTGGCGGATACAGCCGTGGCTCACCAGGCGGCCCACGCCCATGGGCGCGTGGGTGCCGTGGAGGCCATAGTGAGACAGGCCCATCCAGCGATTGCCCACGGGACAGTCTTCCCCCGGGGGCATATAAGACATGCCGTACTTGGCCTGGAGACCCTTGGGAATACGCCATCCCGGGTCGACCGCCTTATTCTGCACCCGTAAGCGCTTGCCGATGGGCGTCTTGTATTCAAAGACCCCGATGCCGATGGGGAAGGTCCAGACTTCGTGCTTCTCCGGAAAAAACCGATAGCCCCGAAGTTCGGCCACGTTAATCAGGTAGCCGGGAGGATGCGCGACCTGCGGGATGATCCATTGGGTGGGGATGGCGATATCGGTTTCCCAGGGCAGATAAAAATGATCCAGGGAACGCTGAAACCGGGCCAGCTCCCAGAATCCCAGGTCATAATCCCGGGCGATCTTATAGAGATTTTCGTAGCGTACGATGTGGTGGGTCTGGGGCTGGCCCACTACGGTGACCGCGGCCGGGTCCAGGCCCGGCCCCTGGGGCAGCCGATAGGTGAACGGCCCCGCGGCCCCGGCGGAGTTGGGGGTGATCAGCAGCCACCCCAGGAGGAGAACAGCGAAATATCTCGAGAGCTTACCCATCAATTATATTCTATCCGAATAAAAAGGATAGATAAAGTGAAAATGGCCGGGTTGGGGTCCCACAACTTTCGCCCGATAAGAAAAAACCCGGATTTCCCGAGAGTTATCCGCAGCAGAAATGGCTTGCACGCCTTCCGGTTTGGAGCCATAGTATGAATATGATTCTGGATGGACACACCCATGTCTTCCCGGAGGAAGTTTGCCGCCACCGGGAGGATTATTTTAGCGATGAACCGGCCTTCCGCCTGCTGTACGATTCTCCCAAATCGAAGCTGGTGGGACCCGAAGAGATGGTGGGGGCCATGGCCGAGGCCGGGGTGGAGGCCGCGGTGGTCATGGGTTTTCCCTGGCGGCAGGAGAAGCTCTGGCGCCGCCAACACGAGGTGATCCTCGAAGCCATGCGCCGCTTTCCCCGGCAGCTCCTCGGCTTTTGCGCGGTGCACGTCTTGTCCCCGGACGCCCCCCGGGAGGTGGGGCGATGCCGGGCCGCGGGCTTTAAAGGCGTGGGGGAACTGGCCTGGTACGAGGCCGACCTGGGTGAAGATCTGACCGCGGTCCTGGCCCCCATCGCCGAACTCTGTCAGCATTACCGGGTCCCGCTCTTGCTCCACACCAATGACCCGCTGGGGCCGCGCTACCCGGGCAAAGGCGCCCTGTCCCTGCCGGCGCTCTATGAAGCCATCAAGGCCTTTCCCGAAGTGGACTGGATCCTGGCCCACTGGGGCGGCGGCCTGCCCTTTTACGGCCTGATGAAAAAAGAAGGCCCAGAGGTCCTGCGCCGGGTCTATTTCGATACCGCGGCCTCCCCCTATCTCTACCGGCCCCAAATCTACCGCCTGGCCGCCGAAATGGTGGGCCCGGAGAAAATCATCTTCGGCAGCGACTACCCCCTGCTCCCCGTCAGCCGCTACTTGAAAGAGCTTGATGAAGCCAACCTGCCGGAGGACTGGCGGGAGATGATTTTGGGAGGGAATTTGGCGAAGTTGATGGGGGATTAGCTGTCAGCGGTCAGCGATCAGCGATCAGCTAAAAGCTTTTAATAAGGGCCTTTCCCCTCGTTCCCAAGTTGTACTTGGGAACGAGGGGTTACGGGGTAAGCAATTTACGGTGCTCGGTGCACCCCATTAATTCCGCTTTCTCACGGATTCGGATTATAATCGACTTGACCAAAAACCGGGGAAGTGAAATCAAGGCTCACTTCTTTCATAAAAAAAGCTGAAAGCTGACCGCTGAAAGCTGATAGCTAATAAACATAAGGATCAAACTTGGAGTACACCTCAGACATTCTGGTAATCGGCTCAGGGTTGGCGGGTTTGGGTTACGCCCTGAAGGTGGCGGATTTCGCCCGGGTCAACCTGATAACCAAAAAGGGCCTCACCGAGACCTCCACCAGCAAGGCCCAGGGTGGCATTGCCGCGGTCTTGGGACCGGACGACCGGTTTGAATACCACATTAAGGATACCCTCACCACGGGGGAAGGCCTGTCCCACCCGGACATCGTCGAACTGGTGGTCCGCCAGGGTCCCGAGCGCATCCGGGAGTTGGTGGAAATGGGGGCCCATTTTGACCTCGGCAAGGACAACGGCTACGACCTGGGTCGGGAAGGCGGCCATTCCCATCGCCGCGTGATTCACGCCCAGGACATGACCGGCGCCGAAGTCGAGCGCATCCTGGCCGAGAAAGTCCTGGCCCACCCCAACATCCGGGTCTTCGAAAACCACATGGGGGTGGACCTCATCACCCGGCAACGCCTGGTGCGCCGGGGCGCGGTGGTGGCCAACGCCGAGGAATCCTGCCTGGGGGCTTACGTCCTGAACACCCTGACCGGGGAAGTGGAAACCTTCTCGGCCGCCATTACGCTGTTGGCCACCGGCGGGGTCGGCAAGGTCTATCTCTATACCAGCAACCCCGACATCGCTACCGGAGACGGCATCGCCATGGCCTATCGGGTGGGGGCCTGGATCGGCAACATGGAATTCGTGCAGTTCCACCCCACCTGCCTCTATCACTATGCCGCCAAGAATTTCCTCATCTCGGAGGCGCTCCGGGGCGAAGGCGCCATCCTCATCGACCAGAAGGGCCGCGCCTTCATGGAGAAGTATCATGCCTTGAAGGACCTGGCCCCCCGGGATACAGTGGCCCGGGCCATCGACCTGGAGATGAAAAAGACCGGCGCGGACTGCGTCTATCTGGATATCAGCCACAAGCCCGCGGATTTCGTCAAGAGCCGCTTCCCCAACATCTATCAGGAGTGCCTGAAGTACGGCATCGATCTCACCGCCGGGCCTATTCCGGTGGTGCCCGCGGCCCACTACATGTGCGGCGGCGTGGCGACGGACGCCTGGGGCCGCACCACCATCTCGAACCTCTTTGCGGTGGGGGAAGTCTCCATGACCGGCCTGCACGGCGCCAACCGCCTGGCCAGCAATTCCCTGCTGGAGGCCCTGGTCTTTTCCCACCAGGCCGCCCAGGTGGCCAAAGAGACCCTGCCGGAGCTCTTGTCCCGGCCCCAGTCGCCGGTGCCCGAATGGAACCCCTTCGGGGCCACCGACAGCGAAGAGGCCGTGGTGGTCTCCCACAACTGGGACGAGATCCGGCGCTTCATGTGGAACTACGTGGGCATCGTGCGCACCGACCGGCGGCTGCTCCGGGCCCAGCACCGCATCGACCTGATCCAGCAGGAAATCCAGGAATACTACTGGAACTTCATCATCACCAGCGACCTGTTGGAGTTGCGCAATATCGCCACGGTGGCCGACATCATCATCCGCATGGCCTTAAGGCGCAAAGAGAGCCGGGGACTGCACTATAACCTGGACTACCCTCACCAGGATGATGAGAACTTCCACCAGGATACGTTGATGTCGGCGGAAGGCTGGCATTAGGGAGAGAGGCGGGACTGTAGGGGCGGACCTGCGTGTCCGCCCTAATGGAGGGCCGACACCTAGGTCGGCCCCTACAATTTGTTTCATCTCGAACGAATCGGGGCGGGTTTAAAACCCGCCCCGACTTTTGTCTTTAGATCGCTACGGGCTCAGGCAATGGTCTCCAGCACCGTGTAGCCCTGTTGTTTCAGGGTGTTGACGATGGGTTCCAGGCTGACTTTTTCCAGGCGGAAATAGAAAGGCCTCCGGTCCCCTTGGGTGGGCCCCAGGGCCACGTTGATGATCTTGCCGCCGGCCTCCTTGATGACCTGGGTGGCCGCGTCCAGGGCCTCGGGGCGGTTCTCCAGGAGCAGGTCGAGGCGCGAAGAACTCTTGAGCAGGCCCAGCATGGTGATGAATGCCGAGACCAGGTCCTGCATGGTGATGACGCCTACCAGCTTATCGCCTTCCACCACGGGCATGCCGCCGATTTTATGTTCATGAATCAGGCGGGCCGCTTCCTCCACTTCGGTCTCAGGGGTCACCGTGAGGGGGGCCTGGACCATCACGTCTTTGACCTTGATCTCTTCCAGCATGGAGGCCAGGAGGACCTCCCGCAGGTCCCGGGAGGTGATCCACCCCACCATGTGGTCCCGCTCCAGGACCGGCAGGTGGCGGATCTGGTGTTTTTGCATCAACTTCAAGGCCTGGCCCACGCCCCTCTCCGGAGAGATGGTGACAATCTGCGTGCTCATGATCTGACCGACCAGCATGGCGAACCTCCTTGCGCCTTGGTCCGCCCACCATAAAACAAAGCGGCAGGAATTTCAACGAAATTCCCGCCGCCGGGCGCCTGTAGGAGCCGGACCTAATTGGTGGCCAGTTGGGATTGCAGGGTGGAGATGACGTGCTCGGCTTCGCCGATGTAGGTGGACATGTCGGCCCGGTGATTAGCCAGGATGCCGTCTTTGGCGCCATTGGTCACCACCCAGGGTTCCAGATGGGAGGCGGCATGCAGGGCGTGGACTGCGTCTTCCAGCAGCTTATGGGAGTTTTTCTTCTGAAGTTCCTGGTGGAATTCCTTGGTCACCGCCTCCAGCATCTCGGCCATGGCCACGGCGATTCCCTGGGAGTAATAGAAGTAATCGTCCACCATGAACCAGGAAATGGCCCCCCCGTCAGCCTCCGCGTCCTTGATGAGGTTGTGATAGCTGCTGCCCAACAGGTCCTTATAGTTGCTCAAGAGCGCGATCAGGTAATCCACCCGGGAATAGAACCGGGCCCGGCCCCGCCTTAAGCCTTCGATATACTTTTCCAGGTCTGCCATGGCTTCCCGGTACTTGCCGGAGGCGGAAGGGAACCAGTATTTATCCGGGCTAACCATGAAAAAGTTCATGGCCTCGTTGACCCGGGGATCATAGGCCTCGGTAGTGGCGAACCGGGTCATGTGTTCGTTGAGCACCACCACGGTGCGGCGGGCCACTTCCAGGACCCCCATCTGGAGGTTGTTGACGTTGTCCGTCAGCCCCATTTTGCCGAAGACAATCGTATTGGGCCGCCAGCCGAACCAGGTCTGGTTCACCTGATCGTCCATAATCTTGATCAGGGCCTCGGTGAAGACCTCGCCTTTGACCGGCTCCCGGGGCGCGGCCTGCGCCGGAGAAGCCGGCGGTACGTGGGCCGGCGCTTCCTTGGGAGGCGCCGGGAGCGCCGCGGGTTCCTTGACTTCCGGGTGCGACGGCGGCGGCGCCACGGGGAGCAATTCTTTCTCTTGGGCCACCGGCGGGGCCGTCTCAGCGTGGGGCGCCGTGGCCGCGGCAGACTCCGCCGGCGGCGGGGCCGAGGCCTCATGCCGCTCCCCCCAGACAAACAGGGTGGCGATAAAGACCGCCACCACCAGGGAGACGACCAGAAAACGGTGGCGCATCAAAAAGGTCAAGAGCTTTTCAGGGGGCGGGACCGGCACGGGATACTGTTCCGGTTCGGAAGGATCATGGGGTGTCATGGAGATATGGGCTCCTAGCGTGAACCTTTAGCCGGTTCTTTGGGAGGATGCTCCGTAAAGACATCGGCAGTAAAGACGTAGATAATGGTTCCCGGTTCCTTCCAGGCATCCGGAGGTAACCCCGCCTTGCAGCAGGTCTGTTCCAAAAAAGTCAGGCGGTTCCAACAGTATTGGGTAGCCACCTGGGGCAGGAGCAGGCCTCGGTTCAGGCCCTTGACGATGTAGAGGCCGTGCTTGCCTACTTCAATTTCATCGGTGCTGGTAATGACCCGCATGGGGCTTAAAACCGAGATCTCGATCTCCAGGTCGGCCAGCTCATTGGCCTGCAAGGGAGCAAAGCGCGGATCGTGGAAGGCCGCAGCCGCAGCCATTTCCCTCACCGTCTGCAGAAGGGGTTTGACCGCGTCCAGATAGCCGATGCAACCCCGGAGCTGCCCCCGGCGATGCAGCGACACGAATGCACCCCGGTACTCGCACAGCACCGGCGACGAGGTCTTCACCGCAGTGGCGGCCTTATCCTTCAGATGGGCTTCAATGCTGTCCCGGGCTACTTGCAAGAGGAGCTGTTGATCGGCGGTGCTCAGGTTCATGGCGGCTTGTTCCCCCCAAGACGGTGGTGCCCAAAGACCTGAAAGGGCTCCGGCCCCCAGGGTCAGCCAGATGGCGAGTATGCGGAGAAATCGCATGGGTCCGGGCGCCTGCCAGGCCGCAACCATGGCCTTGCAGTCCTTTTGCCCTAGTATCTAACCAAGATTTTGACTTCCTGTCAATGCCAAAGGGGAGAGGCATTTGTCCCCAGCCCGGGTGGCATTCCCCTTGCATACTGGGGGCAGGCTTGGTAAATTCTAGGGGGATAAAATAAACCGGGAGCGGTAACGGCCTCATTTCTTTTTAAATCGCCAACATCTTATCGTGAAAACCTATCCGATTTTTGCCGTCATTGAAGACCGTCCCTGCCTGGTGGTGGGCGGCGGCGCCGTGGGCGAGCGCAAGGTCCTCGACCTGATGGCCGCCGGCGCCCGGGTGACCGTGGTCAGCCGGACCCTCACCGCCACCCTGGCCGACCTGGCCTCCCGGGGGGAGATCACCTTTCGATCCGAAGATTTCTCCGACTCCCTGGTAGAAGGCATGTCCCTGGTCATGGCCGCCACCGACGACCCCGCGGTCAACGCCCGGGTCAGTGCCGCGGCCCAGGCCCGGTCCATCTGGGTCAACGTGGCGGATGAGCCGGAGCACTGCACCTTCATTGTTCCGGCCCAGGTGCGCCGGGGCGATCTGACCCTGGCCATCAGCACCGGCGGCGCCAGCCCGGCCCTGGCCCGGCAGGTGCGGGAAGAGCTGCAGCAGCATTTCGGCCCGGAATACGTCCCCTATCTGGACCTGCTCAAACGGGTGCGGACCCGGGTCCTGGCCGAACGCCGAGCCCACCCCGAGAATAGCGACCTCTTCCACCGCCTGGTGAACAGCCCCCTCAGGGAGGCGATAGCCCAGGGGGACCGGCCCCGGGTGGTGAAGCTGCTCCACGAGATCCTGGGCCCGGTCCTGAGCGCCCCGGTCCTGGGAGAACTGGTGGCCGAGGCCTTTAAGGAGCCGGAGGGGTGAACGGCATATTTGATTCTGGTTCCCAAGCTCCAGCTTGGGAACCCAACTTTTTGGCAAAGCTCCAGCTTTGCCGTACACAACAGATTAAATCTAAAAAGTAATTTAATGTGCCCAAGCAGAGTTTGGGCCACAACGCCCGTTCCCAAGCTGGAGCTTGGGAACGAGTAAATCCCAGAGTCAGGTCAATAATCATCCGGACCGGCGCGGCAGCGATCGGACCCATGCCGCAAGGCGTTTTCATCAGATGAACAACGTTTTCCTCTATCTCACCCTGGCCGCCTATTTCGGGGCCACGGGCCTCTGGCTGGCATATTTTCTGGCCCAGCGGGAGAAATATTACCGCTACGGCGCCTGGGTCATGACCGGGGGCCTGGCGGCCCAAAGC
>JBAZKX010000043.1:0-10178 GCA_041650575.1 Desulfobaccales bacterium | reverse complement strand
CCTCTTGGCCCGCGGCCACCGTCTACAACCGCGATACCCCTCGGGCTTCTAAGAAAAGAAGGCGGGTGGAAGCTAAACTTTGTTAAACCGAGGTCTAACTCTTTTGCCGCGGCATAGTCATTGCTAAGAATAATTCTCGGTTTTATTAAGGGGGGGTATTTTTATTTTTTTAAGTTGTTGCCTGAGTTTTTGCTTTTGACATTTTTCCCCAGCAGTGTTATCGTGCCTTGACTTTCACGATAATCTTAGCCTGCATCAAAAGGGGGAGAAATGGTGCGGCGCATATGCGGCAGTGGCCTGCTGGTCATGGCGTTGGCGGCGTTCGTGTTGCTGCCGGGAATGGTTCAAGGCGCGGAGTTTGACGTCAGCAAGTTCAACCGTGACGCGGGGTTGCTCTTCGCTTACGGCAAGAATACCCACGGCGCCAATGTCCAGCTCTATAGTCTGATGCCTCACTGGGGTATCTTTTTCATACCCCCGGGAAAACAGATGGGCCCCTTCGCGCTGTCGGGCATCATAGAAGGCGTTATCAGTATCGCCAGCGCCGAACAAACGGGCTTTGAACTGGGGTTCACCCCGATGCTGAAGCTCAGCTGCCTCGTCTTTCCTTCGGTGCTGGCCCACATTGAAGGCGGCGCCGGCATTATCACCGAAAGCATTGACAGCCCGGCCCTGGCTCATGCCTTCAACTTCACCCCCCAGATCGGCGGCGGCGTCGATATCGCCTTAACCACCCAGGTGGCCCTGACCGTGGCCTACCGCTTCCGTCATTCTTCCAATGCCGGCCTCTATAATGAAAACCCCGCTTTTAACGTCAATTTTTTCCAGGGCGGCCTGAATTACTACTATTAGGCCGGCGACGGCAACCGCAGCGGTGCAGAATCTTCGGAGACTGCACCGCTTTTTTTTATCCTAACCTGATGCCGCGCCCGATCCCATCCCAGGCTCATCTTCAGGGGCTTCCGACCGGCTGCGAGACAATCCCCTACGCTCAGCCTGACATATCCCTGCGAAACCAGAGACTGCTAGGCACTTTTGCCCAGGCAATTTAGGCAATTGTGCTAGTTTATTTTGTAAAAATAAAATCTTAACTTCAGTGCAACATAAATTGCTGGATTTATTGTGGGGGAGGCTTATCGGGGGAACTATCAAGTTTGGCTGCTATGACATATAGGAGGTAAGGTCATGCTTATAGTCATTTTTTTCGGCGGTATCTTGGCGGGATTTCTCCTGGGCTTCAGTTCCATGGCTCTTTTGTCCGTGATGAACTATCGCCTCCAATGCCAGCAGATGCAAAAGGTCGCGGTTCACCGAAGGATTCCCGCATCTTTCGAGGAGTAGCCGGCCACCCTGAGCGGGGCGCCTGGGTCTTAGGCCTGATGATCGTCTCCGGCCCGGTCAACTCTGGCGCGTGGCCGGCCGGTAGAGTCGCCGTAAATCCCATCCTCTGCTTCCCTGTGACGCTAACCCTGTCTTGGGCCCCGGGCCCCTGCGACGCTTTGCCTCCCCAAAAAAACTAGACCAACCCCTTACCCTGCCCTTGACATTACAGTAATAATTATTATCTGATAATTATATTATGGGAATCGACCTATGGAAAATTTGATCCAGGAATTGCGCGGGCATGGGATCGCGGTAACCCCCCAACGTTTGGCGGTATTGGCCAGCCTCCATAATCGGCGGGATCATCCTTCCGCGGAAAAAATCTACCAGGAAGTGCGCCGTCAACTTCCGGCCATTTCCTTTAACACCGTCTATAAGACCCTGGAGATTTTATACCAGAAAGGCATGGTGATCAAGGTTAACCCGCTGCATGAGGTGGCCCGTTACGACGGGGATACGGGTCCCCACATTCACCTCATCTGCCGGCAATGCCACCAGATCATCGACCTGGACTGGAATCCTGCGGCTTGCGTGGCCTTGCCGCCGGAAGATCTTCATGGGTTCCGGGTTGAGCATCCATCCCTGACCCTGTGGGGTCTCTGTCCCCGATGTCAAATGCAAGAATCCCCTAAGGAGGAATAAGATGGCAACTGAAGCAGGACAGGTTTACCTCTGCAAGATTTGCGGCAACAAAGTGAAGGTGTTGGCGGCCGGCGGCGGCCAGTTGGTCTGCTGCGGCGTTCCCATGAAATTGACGGAAGAGAAATAGGGGGAGGGCAACGACTTGGAAAAGAGCATTCAGAATCTCAAAGAAGCCTTTGCGGGCGAGTCTCAAGCTAATCGCAAGTATCTGGCCTTCGCCGAAAAAGCCGATCGGGAAGGGTATCCTCAGGTGGCCCGGTTATTTCGCGCCGCCGCCGAAGCTGAAACGGTTCACGCCTTAAATCATCTCAGGGCCTTGAAAGCCATCGGCGCCACTGCGGAGAATCTCAAAGAGGCCCTGGCCGGAGAAGTCGCCGAGTTCCAGGAGATGTATCCCCGGATGATCGCCGCGTCCCAGGCCGAAGGCCACAAAGACGCCGAACGAACCTTTAACTTCGCCAACGAAGTGGAGAAAGTCCACGCTCAACTCTTCAAAAAGGCCATGGCGACCATGGACAAGAAGGACCTCGTGGACATCTACGTCTGCTCGGTGTGTGGTTACACCGTCGAAGGCGAGGCTCCGGATAAATGCCCCATCTGCCAGGCGGTGAAGAAATTATTCCGCCGCATTGACTAGCCCCGTCGGCGGGGGAAGGATGGCGCTTTCCCCCGCCTCACCCGCTGCAGTTCTGCCCTCAGCAGACCGTTTCCACGCCCTCGCTCTGCAACATTTCCAGGGCCCGGCGGGCCGCCCGCTGCGCCGCCTGTTTCTTGCTGCGGCCTTCCCCCTGGGCCAGAGGCACGTCGTTGAGGCGCACCTCCACCTGGAAATGCCTGGCGTGGCCGGGACCGCTTTCGGCCGTGAGATTATACGACGGTGAGACTTTGTAGCGGGCTTGGGTGAATTCCTGCAGTGAGGTCTTGAAATCCTGGCAGGGCAGGGTTGACTCCAACAGGGGCGATAACCAGCTTTGGGTCAGGGCCGCCGCCGCCCTCAAGCCTCCGTCCAGATAGACCGCGGCCAGCACCGCTTCCAGAGCATCGGCCAGAAGTGAAGGCTTCTGCCGGCCCTCCTGCCGTTCTTCTCCCCGGCCCAGCAAAAGATTGCTGCCCAGGTCAAGTTGCTTAGCCAGGCCCGCTAATTGTCGGGCATTCACCAGCGCGGCGCGTCCCCGGGACAAATCCCCTTCGGAACTTTGGGGAAACCGTTCCAATAGCATGGTGCTCACGGCGAGGGCCAGCACCGCGTCCCCCAGAAACTCCATCTGCTCATTGCTGGGTCCGGTCTCCGGGTTTTCATGGGCATACGAACTATGGCGCAGCGCCTGGTCCAATAATCCCAGGTTCTTGAAGCTATAGCCTAGACGTTGGGCCAGCTTCTCCAGCTCTTGCCGCCTCCCGGAGAGCAGACCGGCCGCGTCCGCCGCCATCAGTCCGGGCCCTCCGGCCACCTGGAGCGGGTGGCGATTTTGCCCATATCTTCCACCTGTTCTCCTCTTTTTCTAGAAAAATAAGGGTTTTCGAAAATTAAAATGAGGGAAACCCTAATTGCTGACCATCAGCATCGACTGTAGTCTTATGCGTAACCTCACCTGCCAAGGTGTTTTAGGCCGGACGACTTGACGGCTGCTGAGGTGAAACTCCCCGGTAAAGGAGAAGTCAATGGAGGCCCTCATTCAGGTCATGGAGTCCACGATCGCCACCCGGGACCCGTATACGGTGGGTCACCAGCAGCGGGTAACCCGGATGGCCTGTTCCATCGCCCGAGAAATGGGGCTCCCGGAAAAACGCATCACGCAACTCCGGATCGCCGGCCGACTTCACGATCTAGGCAAAATCGCCATTCCTACGGGTCTGCTTTCCAAATCCGGCGCGCTAACGCCCCTGGAATTTGCCCTGATCCAAACCCACCCCCAGGTGGCCTACGACATCCTGAAGCCCATCAAATTCCCGGGAAACACCAGCGAAATCATCCTGCAACATCACGAAAGGCTGGATGGCTCAGGTTATCCTCACGGTCTGCAGGGAAATGACATCCTCTTGGAAGCCAGGATTTTGGGGGTAGCCGATGTGGTGGAGGCCATGTGCTCCCATCGGCCCTATCGGCCTTCTTTGGGCCTGTCCGAAGCCCTGGAGGAGATTTCCTGTCACCAGGGGGTTCTCTATGATGCCGAAGTGGTGAAAACCTGTCTAAAACTCTACCGTCCTGAGCTTAACGAGCTGGATGGGTTGCCCAGCGGCCCGCCCCTGCCGGCGGTCGCCGTTCAGGCTCCGCTGCCCCAAGGCTTTCATCCCTGGTTGAAGACCTTCCGGGGCATCAAAGTCCCGGGGATTTCTACCCGGTTGTTTGCCAAAGAGAATCGCCTGACGCACATCGGCATGGTTTCTCTGTTGGGATGGCTCCTGATGATGTCTCTTAGGGGTTTCTAGCCCCTACTCCCCTTGGGGTCCCCCGACTCCTCCATACCTCTTTCCAGTTAGCCTGTCGCGGCCGTTATTATTCCGGGGGCCGCACCACCGGCTCGGCCAGGATCTTCTGGCTGATGCCCCGCCCCAAGGCCACCCGGCCTCCATTGATCCCCACGATGATCAGGCCGCGGTTGTTTTGCAACACGTCCACTTCCCGTCCCAGATTGAGGCCCATGGCCAGCAACCGGGCCCGCAGCATCCTGCCACCCTGATGCCCGGTAATTTTTACCCGTTGGCCGGCCTGGATTTCGGCCAGGGGATGTTCCACGGGTGCAACTTCATCCGCCATAATGTTGAGATCCTTTGTTAAAACCGCCACGTTACTCCGCCTCCTGGCAAGTGGCACAGAAACCGTGCACCTGCAACTGATGGCCTTTGATCCGATAGCCGTATTCCCGAGCCAGTTGTTCCTCCAGGAGGTTCAGCGTCGGTTCCTCGAACTCCAAAATCTCCCCGCATCTCAGGCACCGCAAGTGACTGTGGTGGGCATGGCCGTAAATGTGCTCATAATGCCAGTGGCCGTCATTGAAATCCACCTCCCGGACCAGGCCGCAGTCAATCAACAACGGCAAGACCCGGTAAATCGAGGCCTTGGACACCTTGGAGCCTTTGTCCTTGAGCCTTAGGTAGAGTTCGTCCACGTCAAAGTGCCCGTGAATCACGAAGATTTCCTGCAATATCTGCTCGCGCTCCGGGGTGCGCCTGAGCCCTCGTTGCCGGATATATTCCCGGAATACCTGGGTTTCCGATTTCATCACCGTAAACGGATCTGTATCAACTTTATTGAGAATCAATTACAATAATATCTCATTGGCACAGAAAGTCAAGCACTTTATAAAAGAGTTATCATCAGTCAGCTTTCAGCTATCAGCCGAACCGGTCGGGTGGGTCGGGCCTCCGTGCCCGCCATCCTTATCTTTTCATAATTTTCTTCAAAGATCATGGCGTTAACCTGGGCTACCGTCCCGGTCGGTGTCAACTGCCTCCGGACTCCGCTGCCGCCGGCCGGCGATTCCCATTGACGGGCCTGGCGACGCCGGTTTATGATGAATTCTTTGGAGCAAGACCGGCCGCCATTTAGCAGGGTGAGTGCGGCCGAGGGTCCGAAGTCGGGGGCCACAACTGAACCTGAAAGGATATGGTGGCGCCGCCTTGGGCCAACTCAAACCTCCCGCTTCTGGTAATGCCGATTCCCATCCCCTGGAAACCCTCGAGGGGACCGTGGAGCGCCTCACCTTCGCTGACCCGGAGAGCCATTACGCCGTGGTGCGCCTCAGGGTCAAGGGGCGCCGCCAGCCCGCCACCGTGGTGGGGCCGCTGGCGGCCGTCAAGGAAGGGGAACAGCTTCACCTCAAGGGCCGCTACGAGATCCATCCCAAGTGGGGCGAGCAGTTCAAGGTGGTGTGGTGGTACGCGGTGCTCCCCGCCACCGTGGCCGGGATCGAAAAATACCTGGCCTCGGGGCTTATCAAGGGCATTGGCCCCGAACTGGCCCAGCGCCTGGTGGCCCATTTCGGCGCCGAGACTTTGACGGTCATCGATGACCACCCCGAGCGCCTGACCGAGGTGTCCGGCATCGGGTCCAAGCGGGTGGAACAGATTCGCGGAGACTGGCAAACCCAGAAGGCGGCTCGCCAGGTCCTGGTGGCCCTCCAGGGCCTGGGAGTGGGTATGAGCCAGGCCACCAAGATTTACCAGCAATACGGCGACCAGGCCGTGGAGGTGCTGACCACCAATCCCTACCGGCTGGCTCTCGACATCCACGGCTTGGGATTTCTCACCGCGGATCGCCTGGCCGCCCGCCTCAATCTTGACCCCCTGGCCCCGGCCCGCCTGGCCGCGGGGCTCCTGCACATCCTGGATACCATGTCCGGGGAAGGCCACGTCTATGTGCCTGAAGACCTTTTGCTGGACCGCACCAAAGAACTGCTGCAAGTTCCCCGCCCCCCGCTCTTAAAAGCCCTGGAGGAGCAGGCCCGGGAAGGCCGGGTGGTGCTGCCCGAGCTGCCCGAAGGCCGGGCCGTATACAAGCGGCCCGCCTGGGTAGCCGAAACCGGGGTGGCCCGGTCACTGGGACGCCTTCTCACCGCGGCCGGCAGCCAACCGCCGCTCCATCTTGCCGAGCTCGTCGAACGGGTCCAGGTTGAGCGCCATCTGACACTCTCCCCGGAACAGGCCGCGGCCGTGGCCGCAGCCCTTACGGATCAGGTCCTTATCATCACCGGCGGACCCGGCACCGGCAAGACCACCATCGTCAGCTGCATCCTGGACCTCTATCAGGGGCTAGGGGCCCGGGTCCTGCTCATGGCCCCCACCGGCCGGGCCGCCAAGCGCCTCACCGAAACCACCGGCCTGGGCGCCACTACTATCCATCGGGCCTTGGAGTTTTCCCCCCAGACCGGCGGCTTCCGCCGCACCCCGGCCGATCCCCTGAAAGCCGAAGTGATCGTGGTGGATGAAACCTCCATGGTAGACACCTTCCTGATGTACCACCTCCTCCGGGCCATTCCGCCCGCGGCCCGCCTCATCCTGGTGGGAGACGCCCACCAGCTGCCCGCGGTGGGTCCCGGCAATATCCTCAAGGACCTGATGGATTCCGGGGTCGTCAAGGTCGCCCGTCTCACCCACATTTACCGCCAGGCCCAGGAAAGTATCATTGTGGTCAACGCCCACCGCATCAACCAGGGCGAATATCCCATTTTGCCCGCCAAATTCGGCCAGGGCGACTTTGTCTTCCTGGAACTGGATGACCCCGAGGCCATCAAGGCGAGGCTTCTGGACCTGGTGGCCGAAGAACTGCCCCGGCGCTACGGCCTGGACCCGCTACGGGACCTTCAGGTGATCACGCCCATGCACCGCGGCCCCGTGGGCATCCAAACTCTGAATCATGAGCTCCAGGAGCGCCTCAATCCTCAAAGTGATCGCTGGTCTTGGGGCGGGCGCTTCTACCGCCGCCATGACAAAGTCATGCAATTGCGGAATAATTATTATAAAGAAATCTTCAATGGCGATATCGGCCAGGTCTGCGGCTTTCTTGCCGCCACCGGCCAGCTCCAGGTCGATTTCGACGGCCGGGTGCTCACTTACGACCCCGGGGAACGGGAAGAACTCACCCTGGCCTATGCCGTGACGGTCCACAAGGCCCAGGGAAGTGAATTCCCCGCGGTGCTCCTGGTGCTCACCACGCATCATTACATGATGCTGCAGCGCAACCTCTTGTACACCGCCCTCACCCGAGGACGGCGCCTGGTGGTGCTGCTGGGCAGCAAGCGGGCCATCGGCATGGCTATCAGGAATGACCGGCCTATCCGCCGATATACCCATCTGGCGGCCCGCCTCCGGGAAACCCTGGCCTCGTCAACACTGTAAAAATGCTTGACAAGTCAGCCTCGCAAGAGCACAATCATAAATAATGGGGGGTACGCGTGGTAACTGATCTGTTTACTACCCTGGAACAAAAACTGGAACTGGTCTTGGGCCAGATTGCGAAATTGAAAGAAGCCAACGACGCGCTGCAAAAAAGCCTGGGCGAGAAAGACCAAGCCCTCAAAGACTCGGAGATGGCCCTGGCCAAGGTCTCCCAGGAGCGCGAAATGATTCGCCAGCGGATCGATAAAATCCTCAACCGCTTAAAAATCATTGATACGGGAGAATCGGCATAAATTCGGTCCAGGAGTATACACCCGTGACCGTGGAAATATTGGGCCGCACCTTCACCCTGAAGGGAAGCATGGCTCCGGAGAGCCTTCACGCGGTGGCGCGTGAGGTTGACACTACACTCCGGGAACTGCAGCGGGCCTTTCCTACCAGGCCTTTGAGCGACCTGGCAATCCTGGCGGCATTAAACCTGGCATATGAATGCCTGGAGACCAAGGAGGACTACCAACAACTCCACGCTGACATCGAAAAGCGATCCAGACAATTGATCCAAATGCTGGACGCCGACGGTTCATCTTTTCTTCCCGGCTCTTGAGGCCCCCGGCAGCCCTCCGGCTTCCCGGGAGCGCCGCAACCCTGGCAGAAAAGGCTTGGGGTGAGTGAAAGGACGGCAGGAACTTATTCCGGGCGAAAGTAAGACGACGCACCGGTCAGAATATTGACCCAGGCGGAACAAGGCATCAAAGGATAACCTTCCGGTTATTTGCCATATCCGGTTTTTGAGAGGGACAGCGCTAAATCGTGCCTTGACCAGCGAAACGTTCATGGCCAAAAATGATGGTTACTTAAGATTTATTCGGCCGGCGGCACATTACCGGCCCTGTCGTTGACCCTAGTCCGCCCCGAAGTTCCACCCTTGGCCCTTGCGGCCGTCGCCTGCCCTTGTGTCCTCGCCCGAGTTCATAGCTCCAAGATTGATCCGTCCCGACCATAGCCTAAATGGATGTGGCCATTAGTGCAGTAATCGAGCGTAAAAAGGAATTTACATGACCATATTGTATTTTTTTGTCGAGGTTGTCCTGGTGGGCCTCGGCTTTGTGGGCGGCTTTTTCTACCGCAAGTACGTGGTGGACAGCCACCAGCAGTCCCTGGAAGCCCTGGGAAAAAAGATCCTGGATGAAGCCCGCAAAGAAGCCGAGTCCATTAAGAAAGAAGCCAAACTGCAGGCCAAGGACCACCTCCTGCAAATGAAGATGGACTTCGAAAAAGAGACCCAGGATCGGCGCCACGAACTCAACCAACTGGAACGCCGCATCCTCCAGAAAGAAGAACACCTGGAAAAGAAAGGGGCTTCACTGGACGAACGGGATACCGAACTCATCAAAAAGCATAAACTGGTGGCCAAACAGGAAGAGGATCTCAAGGTCCAGTCCGACCATTACCAGCAATTGCTGGCCGAACAGAACGCCCGCCTGGAACAACTGGCCGGCATGAGCGCCATCGAGGCCAAAGAACATCTCCTCAGGACCATGGAACGGGAGGTCCGGGGTGATGCCGCCCGGATGGTGAAACGCGTCGAGACCGAGGCCCGGGAGCATGCCGATCGCAAGGCCAAGGAGATTATCGGCCTGGCCATCAAACGCTACGCCTCGGACTATGTGGCTGAACAGACCGTCTCGGTGGTGGCCCTGCCCAACGAAGAGATGAAAGGGCGCATTATCGGCCGGGAAGGCCGCAACATCCGCGCCCTGGAAGCCGCCACCGGAGTGGATATCATTATCGACGATACCCCGGAAGCGGTCATCTTGAGCGCCTTTAACCCGGTGCGGCGCGAGGTGGCCCGGCGCAGCCTGGAACGGCTCATCTCCGACGGCCGCATCCACCCGGGGCGCATCGAAGAGATTGTCGAAAAGGTTACCCAGGAACTGGAGGTGAATATCCGGGAGGCCGGCGAGGAGGCCGCCTTCGACGCCGGGGTGCACGGGCTCCACCCGGAGCTGGTCAAGCTCCTGGGCAAGCTGAAGTTCCGCACCAGTTATGCCCAGAACGTCCTGCAACATTCGGTGGAGGTCTGCTACCTCTGCGGCATCATGGCCGCCGAACTGGGTCTCAATGTCAAGCACGCCAAGCGGGCCGGGATACTCCATGACATCGGCAAGGCCGTGGATCAGGAGGCCGAGGGCGTCCATGCCCTCATCGGCGCCGATCTGGCCAAGCGCCACGGCGAGTCTCCCAAGGTGGTGCATGCCGTGGCGGCGCACCACGAAGATATCCCGCCCGAAAATATTTTAGCGGTCCTGGTCCAG
>JBAZKX010000042.1:0-10358 GCA_041650575.1 Desulfobaccales bacterium | reverse complement strand
CCTGGTCATCACCGATGTGCTCCTGCCCAAAATGGACGGCTATCAGTTGGTCCGACAGTTGCGCGCCGATCCCCTGATCGCGGGGACTCAGGTTATTTTCTATACCGCGGTATTTGATGAGCAAGAAGCCCGGGATCTGGCCCGGGAATGCGGCGTCAGCCGAGTGCTCTTCAAACCGATGGACCCGGAGAAAATCCTGGAGAGCGTGGCCGAGGTTCTGAAAACCAGGGACATGCGCGAGGTTTCACCTCTGCCCGCCTCGTTTGAGCAGAAGCACCTGCAACTAGTGGTGGACAAGCTCATAGATCAGGTTAAGGCGCTGCAACGGAGCGAGGACCGGCTCCAGGTGAAGACCCAAATCTTGACCGGGATCAACCGGGTCTTTCACGAAGCCTTGACCTCGGAGACCGAAAAAGAATTGACCCGCACCAGCCTGGAGGTGGCCAAAGGTTTGACGGGAAGCAGGTTGGCTTTCCTGGGGAAAGTGAACCAGGCCCGCAAGTTGGATATTGCCCTCAGCGACCCGGGTTGGGCGGCCTGCGGGAACCTGGGATCGGCCCAGGAAGATTGGCCCGACAACTTGCCGCACCTCCGGGGCTTCTTCGAAAGAGTCATCACCGAGGGGCAGTCCCTGATCGCCAATGACCTGGGGGGCCACCCCGACAGCATCTCCGTCCCCCCGGGCTGTCCCCCCCTCACCGCCTTCCTGGGAGTGCCGTTAAAATATGCCGGCCAGGCCATCGGCTTGATCGGTTTGGGGAGCCTGGAAGGGAGCTATGGCCCGGCGGACCAGGAAGCCATTGAGAACCTGTCTTTCGCTATTGTTGAGTCCTTCCTGCGCAAGCGGGGCGAGGAGGCGCTCAAGCAGGCCCATGCGGAACTGGAATGGCGGGTGGAGGAACGCACCGCCGAACTCAAGGAAGCCGTGAAGCGGTTGCAGGATGAAATGACCCTGCGCCGGGAGATGGAAGAGAAACTCCGGGTGGCCAACGAAGAGCTGGAAATGCGGGTGAAAGACCGGACCGCCGAGTTGGAGGCCACCAACCAGCAGTTGGAGTCATTTTCTTATTCCGTGGCCCATGACCTCAAGACCCCTATCCGGGCCATAGAAGGCTATTCCCGCATGCTGACGGGCGAACATGCCGACAAACTGGATGCCGAAGCTCTCAGGCTGCTCAAGATCATTTGCACCAATACCAAGATTATGGCGCAACTCATCGACGACCTGCTGGGCCTATCCCACCTGACGCTGCAGCCCGTGAGAAAGTCGGACATCTACCTGGCTGATATGGCCAGGCAGGTCTTTGAGCGCTTAAAATTCCAGGCGCCCGGCAGGAAGTTGGAGTTAACGGTTACTGACCTGCCTAGCGCCTATGGCGACCACTCCTTGCTCTTCCAGGTCATGATGAATCTTTTGGGCAACGCCATCAAGTACACCAGATCCAGGGAGACCGCGATCATTGAAGTAGGCGGGCGGGTTCATGGCAACGAAAATATCTATTACGTCAAAGATAACGGCATCGGCTTTGACGAACGTTATGTTGACAAGCTATTCGGCCCCTTTCAACGACTCCATAGCCTGGAGGAATATGAGGGCACCGGCATCGGCCTGGCCATTGTCCAACGGATCATCCAAAAACACGGCGGCCGCGTTTGGGCCGAAGGCAAGGTTGACCTAGGCGCGACCTTCTATTTTTCGCTCCCCCAAAACCCCGGGGGTGATGCGGCAGGCCGATTGCGGTGACCGTCGCTACACGGCAAGCCAACGCCGCGGCCGACGGCGCCTCAGACCGCGAAATCTCATCATACCAACCGATGTGATATTAATGCGGCTCTTCCGGGGGCGGGTCGAACAGGGTGGGTTGGGGGGCCTCCCGGGTGGGGCGGCGGCGGGAGCGGGCCAGGCGCGGCAGGCCCATGGGATCGAGGCTGCCGGCCTCCAGGTTCTCCAGGACCTCCTGGGCCCGGGCGATGACCTCTTTAGGGACGCCGGCCAGTTTGGCCACCTGGATGCCGTAGCTCTGGGGCGCGGCCCCGGCGGCCAGCCGGTGCAGGAAGACGATATCGCCGGCGGATTCCGTCACCAGCACCTGGAAGTTCTGCACCCGGGGCTTGAGGCGGCTCAGTTCCGTGAGTTCCTGGTAGTGGGTGGCGAACAGGGTCTTGACCCCGGCGCCGCCCAGGTCGTGGAGGTGTTCGGCCACGGCCCAGGCCAGGGCCAGGCCGTCGAAGGTGGAGGTGCCCCGGCCGATCTCATCTAAGATCACCAGGCTCCGAGGCGTGGCCTGGTGCAGGATTCGGGCGGTTTCGTGCATCTCGACCAGGAAGGTGCTCTGGCCCCGGCCGATGTCATCCACCGCGCCAACCCGGGTAAAGATGCGGTCGGTGAGCCCGATCACCGCTTCGGCGGCGGGGACAAAGCTGCCCAGGTGGGCCAAGAGCGTGATCAGCGCCACCTGGCGCAGGATGGTGGACTTGCCGCTCATGTTGGGGCCGGTGACGATGAGCACCTGTGAGTCGCCGTCCAGGGCGATGTCGTTGGGGACAAAACTGCCGGCGGGCAGGACCCGTTCGATGACCGGGTGGCGGCCCTGGCGGATCAAAAGCCGCGGTTCGGCCACCATGCGGGGGCGGTGATACTGGCGCACCGCAGCCACTTCGGCCAGGGCGGCGACCACGTCCAGGACCCCCAAAGCCCGGGCTACCTGCTTGAGGCGGGGGGCCTCCTGCCCCAGACGCCGGCGCAGCTCGATGAACATCTCTGTTTCCCGATGGAGGCGGGCCTCTTCGGCCCCCAGCACCCGGGATTCGTACTCCTTCAAATCCGCAGTGATGAAGCGCTCGGCGTTCACCAGGGTCTGCTTGCGGATATAAGCCGCGGGCACCAGGTGCAGGTTGGCCCGGGAGACTTCCAGGTAGTAGCCGAAGACCTTATTGTACCGGACCTTCAGGGAGTTGATCCCGGTGTTGGCCCGCTCCGTCGCCTCCAGACGGGCGATCCAGTCTTTGCCTTCCCGGTTGAGGACGATGAGTTCGTCCAGTTCGGGGTCGTAGCCCTCGCGGAAAATGCCGCCGGCCGTCAGCGTGGCCGGCGGATCGTCCACGAGGGCCCGGCCGATGAGGTCCTGGAGGTCGGGGAGTCCGTCCAGGTCGGCCGCGGCCTGCCGCACCAGGGCCGGGAGGTCTTCGGGCAGCAAGGCTTTCAGGAGGGGGACCCGGGCCAGGGCCTCTCTGACCGCGCCCGCTTCCCGGGGAGTGGCCTGCTCCAGGGCCAGCCGGGCGGTGAGGCGCTCCAGGTCCCCCAGGCCTTTCAGGGTCTGGCGCCAGCGCTGGCGCAGCAGGCCGTCAGCTTTGAAAAACTCCACCGCGTCCAGACGGGCATTGATCGGGGCCAGGTCCTTGAGGGGATAGCGCAGCCACTGGCTCAGGCGCCGGGCTCCCATGGGGGTGACAGTGTCGTCCAGGGTCTCGAGGAGCGAGCCCTGGCGAGCCCGGCTGCGCCAGGTCTCGAAGATCTCCAGGTGCCGCAGGGTGGCTTCGTCCAGGCCCAGAAAGTCGTCCCGGTGATAGGCCAACAGGCGGTCCAGGTGGGGCAGGTCGGGGGTATGGGAGTCTTTCAGATACCTGAGGATGGCCCCGGCCGCGGTCACCCCCAGATGGGCGCCGTCCAGCCCGAAGCCGTCCAGGAACAGGGTGCCCAGGGCGCGGCCCACCTCGCGGCGGGCCGCGTCCGGATCGAAGGCGGAGGCCGGCACCGACCGCGGGGTGGGCGGCACGTCGAAAGGCGCCAGGGCCGGGGCCAGCACGGCCGGGTCCAGGTTGTCCGGGACGACCAGCTCGGCGGGCTTCAGCCGCCACAGTTCATCGGCCAGGGCATCGAGGCCGGCGGCCTCGGTGAGGCGGAATTCCCCGGTGGACAGCTCCAGGAAAGCCAGGCCCCATTTGGGGCCTTTAAAGGCCACCGCGGCCAGGTAGTTGTCGGTGCGGGCGTCCAGGGCCGCGGGATCCACCACGGTGCCCCGGGTGAGGATGCGGGTCACTTCCCGGCGCACCAGGCCCTTGGCCTGGGCCGGGTCTTCGGTCTGGTCGCAGACCACCACCTTGAAGCCCTGCTCCAGCAGGCGCGGGATGTAGCTGGCCGCGGCATGGATAGGAAAGCCGGCCAGGGGGATGCGGTCCTCGCCCTGGCGGGAGCGGGAAGTCAGGGTGATATTCAGGGCGTTGGCCGCGGTCTCGGCGTCGTCGAAGAAGGTCTCGTAAAAATCCCCTATCTGAAAGAGCACCAGGGCATCGGCGTACCGGTTCTTCAGCTCCAGGTACTGCCGCAACATAGGGGTGATTTTATCGGACGGCGGGCCGGTCATGGCGGCAACTAACGAATCGAAGGAGGGCGGCAACGCCTGAGAGGTTCCCGGCCCTCCCGGGAAACGAGGCGCCCCGGGTTATTCGGACCGGGGAGGGACCTGGGCTTCGGGAGACGCCGCCGCCACTTCGGCGGTGGCGCCGGCCTGTTTCAGTTCCCGGGCCAAAATATCCAGGTTGTGCCTGAGCTGGCGGATGGTCTGGCGCTGTTTATAGAGTTCGTAGAGGCCGTACAGGGAAGTGGTGAAGACCCCCAGGAAAAACGTGAACAGGATGATGACCCAGAGATTGATGTCGGGGCTCTGGAAGGTGGTGACATAGAGATCCAGTTTGATGCGCACCGTATGCTTGAGCATCTCCAGGTTTTCGATGATGAAGACGATGCCCAGGAGGACGATAACGGTGGAGATGATTATTTTAACGAAACGCATGTCTGATCCTCATCTGGCAGGGCCTGGAAATGGGGCGCCAGGCGTTCATAAGTCTGACGGAAGTGCTCCGGAATCACCCGGACATCGGCAAACACCGGAATGAAATTGGTGTCGCCGTGCCACCGGGGGACGATATGAAAATGGAGGTGGCTTTCCACCCCGGCCCCGGCGACCACCCCCAAGTTGAGGCCCACGTTGAAACCGTCGGGGTGCATGACCTGCTTCAAGACGGCGATGGCATTCCGCACCTTGCCCAACAGATCCAGCATTTCCGCGGGGGTCAAGTCGTCCAGCCCCGGGGTGTGGCGCAGCGGGGAGACCAGCAGGTGCCCGTTGATATAGGGGTACTTGTTCATCATAATCCGGGTGAGTCTGCCGCTGAACAGCACCAGCCGCTCGGCCAGGCTCTCCCCGGGTTCGGGGCAAAAGATACACCCCGGGGCCTTGTCCTCCCCGAGGATGTATTCCATGCGCCACGGGGCCCACAGGGGTTTCATGATGGTTCGACTCCGATCCGCACTGCTCCATGGCTTTCCATATCGTTGAAATATAGCATGACTGGGGAGAGATTCAAGGGGTTTTTCCGGCCGGGGGCGCCCCGGCAGGCGGGCCGCCGCGGCCCCCGGCGAGATTTTTGTTCTGAAAAACCTTTCGAGCTGGAAGAGGTTAAGCATCTTAAGACATGAAATCAGTGGCACAGTCCTCCGGCCTGTGGAAAAACTGCGCTGCCATATCTAACCTCCCACAGGCCGGAGGCCTGTGCCACTATGAAGATAGGTTAAAAGCCGGCCGGATGCGGCCCACCTCCTCTTTGCGGTGGTTGAGGATGGGCGGCTCCCGAAAGGCGGCCAAAGCTTCTTGGGCCGCGGGGGTGAGCGCGCCCAGTTGCTCCAGGATGGATACCACCGTGGGGTTGAGGGCCCGCTGGCTGCCGTCTTCGATCTTGAAGGCCACCCCCAGCCCGCCGTCGATGAGGCTCAGGCCGTAGCCGCCTTCGGCCCCGGATTTGGCAAAGAGCTTACCCGGCAGGGCTTCCATGGCCGTGGTCTCCAGGCGGCCGTCCCCGGCGATATGGCGGGGATGGGCCAGGATGGCGGCCATGAGGCTGCCCGCGGGCGAGCCTTGTTGGGCCGCGGCCAGGCGGGCATAGCCCAGGGCGATGTTCTTCAAAGGCACATAGAAGACCGGGGCGCCGCAGCCGTCGATGGCCACCTTGATCTGCGGCTTGGGGAACCCCACCATCCGGGCCACGGTGCCCAGGATCAGTTGCTGCACCGGATGGGCGGGGTTGAGATAATCGTCGACGGGCCAGCCGTGGTGGACGCACAGGGCCAGCATGGCCGTGTGTTTGCCGGTGCAGGTGTTGTGCAGGGGCGTGGGTTTGGCGCCCGCCTTAGTCAGGGCCTGGGCCGTGGGGCGGTGCAGGGGCGGATGGGTGCCGCACTGCAGGGCGTCCGGGGTGAGCCCCAGCCGCTCCAGGATTTGGGCGGCCAACTGCACCTGAAAGTCCTGGCCGCTTAAAGACCCGGAAAACAGGGCCAATTCTTCCGGTCCGAACTTGAAGGCCTCGGCCGCGCCGGAGGTGAGGACGGCTAAGGCCTGAAAGGGCTTGGCCAGGGAGCGCATGCACACCCAGGCCTCGGCGTCGCCCAGGCTATGGCGCAGGGCGCCGGTGGCGTCCATCACGACGATCTGGCCGCGGTGGCGGGACTCCACCAGGGGGCCCCGGGTTACTTCGATTAAAACGGGGGAGGTTGCTTGGCTTTTCATGGTTGTTTCCTTTATAAAGATAGCTTTCAGCGGTCAGCGATCAGCTTTCAGCTTAAAAAGCGTCAGGATACGGTGTAGGGTGGGCACGGCCCACCGAATCTTGGCTCGTTCAGCGCCAGAACGCCCAAGCCCAGCTTGGGGAAAAAATGCGTTCCCAAATACAACTTGGGAACGAGAGTGAAAATGCGTTCCCAAGTATAACTTGGGAACGAGAGGAAAGGTGGGTCATGCCACCCTACATGATTTTCTGCCTGCGTCAATTATAGGTGGTAAGGTGCGTTCTATGCACCATATTTGTTTTAGCCCGCCAACCATAGAAGGTGCGTGGAACCCACTCTACGTACCGTCCGATCGTAGTCTTTGGCTGACAGCTGACAGCTATCTTCACCGCCACCAAGCCGCATAGAGCAGGGCCATGGTAAGGGTCAGGCCCGTGAAGAAATGGGTCTGGATGGTGAGGGCCTGGGCCGTGACGAATTCGGGGTCGGTGGGGGCGGCGCGGAAGACCAGGCGCACGGCCCTAGCCGCCAGGGGCAGCGTGAGCAGGCCCGCAATGATGAGATCGGGCAGGTGGAAGATTTCGATCAGGAAAACCAGGCTGGCAAAGGGCGCCAGCATCAGGGCGGCATAGACCCAGCGGGAGAGCCTTAACCCCAGGCGGGCCACCAGGTGGCGCTTGGCCGCGGCCATATCCGCCTCGAAATCGGGGAATTCGTTGATCCAGATGATGGCGGTGATGAGGAAGGCCAGGGGCAGGCTGACCATGGCCCCCACCAGGGAAAACTTGCCCGTCTGGACGTAATAGGCCCCCCAGGTAAGGAGCGGCCCGAAGGCCAGGAAAATCAGGGACTCGCCCAAACCGCCGCTCATGAGCTGGACCGGCGAGGCGGAATAGCACAGGGCCGCGCCCAGACCCAGCAGGCCCACCAGGGCCACCCAGGGCCGGCCCTGAAAAATCAAGACCAGGCCGCAGCCCACGCCCAGAGCGAACAGCAGGTAGGCCAGGGTCCTGACCTGCCCCGGGCTCATCCGGCCTTCCTGAATCACCCGGCTGCCCCCGCTGAAAGGGGTGACATTGAGGTTCAAGGGATCGCTGCCGAAGGAGTCATAATAGTCGTTGATCAGGTTGGCCCCCATCTGCAAGGCGGCTACCCCTACGGCAGTCAGGACAAACAGGAGGAAGTTCCAGGTGTGCTCCGTCAGGTAGGCCAGGGCCGTGGCCGCGGCCACCGGCAGGACGGAGCCGGTGAGGAAGGGCAGCCGTACGGCCCGCACGTAGACAAATAATCCCATAAACATTACCCCAGAAAGCGATTATAGGGTTCCGGCTTAAAGCTGTCAACGGCAGCCGAGAGAATTTCGTTGCAGGATGATCGTAAACGGGTTAAGAAAAACAGGTTGACAATTAGATTACGGCGGAGGCTGGGACCGCACGGTCTCCCTCCCTAAATAACGTCTCGTGAGGAGGTAGATTATGGGTCGCCCGAAGATTACCGTTGTAGGGGCGGGCAATGTGGGGGCTACGTGTGCCCATTGGGCTGCTGCCCGGGAGTTGGGCGATGTGGTGTTGGTGGATGTGGTGGAAGGCATGCCCCAGGGCAAAGCCCTGGATCTGATGCAGGCTCGCCCGGTGTTCGGCTTTAACGCCGAGGTCATCGGGACCAATGACTATGAGGCCACCAAGGATTCCCAGGTCGTCATCATCACCGCGGGCATCGCCCGGAAGCCGGGGATGAGCCGGGAAGATCTGATCAATACCAATAAAAACATCGTGGCCACGGTGACCAAGGAAGTCATGGCCAAGTCGCCCAACGCCTTTCTGATCATCGTCAGCAACCCCCTGGATGCCATGTGCTACGTGGCCAAGAAAGTGAGCGGCCTGCCCCGGGAACGGGTTATGGGCATGGCGGGCATCCTGGACACCGGGCGCTACCGCTGCTTTATCGCCATGGAATTGGGCGTGGCGGTGGAAGAAATCCAGGCCATGGTCCTGGGCGGCCACGGCGACGACATGGTGCCCGTGGTCAGCGCCACCAACGTGTCGGGCGTGCCTCTCACCGATCTGTTGGCGCCGGAGCGCATCAGCGCCCTGGTGGAGCGCACCCGCAAAGGCGGGGGCGAAATCGTGGGGCTGCTCAAGACCGGTTCGGCGTACTACGCGCCGTCGGCCGCGGCGGTGCAGATGGCCGAGGCCATCTTAAAAGACCAGAAGCGCCTGGTGCCGGTGTCGGCTTATCTGGCCGGGGAGTACGGCTTGAGTGACCTGTACTTCGGCGTCCCGGTGATCCTGGGAGCCGGCGGCATCGAAAAGATCCTGACCTTGAAACTGAGCCGGGATGAAGAGGCCATGCTGCAGAAATCCGCGGCGGCCGTGGCCAAGACCCGGGATGAACTGAAGATGTAACGCACCGAAGGGGAGGGCAGGGGTGCCCGCCCTCCGCCATTGCATCGCCCATCCATTCCCTCCCCCTTGATGGGGGAGGGTCGGGGTGGGGGTGAATTACTGCCAGATACTCTAGCCTTATCCCCCTCCCCCCAGCCCCCTCCCACCAGGGGGGGGAGGTTGCCGTCAGCCCGCCAACGCCTTGATACCGGAATGGGTCTAAACCTGTCCGGGCCTTCCTCTATGATCTTTCCGAATATTTACCCAACAATTGACTTAGGTCATAGTGCTGCCAATCTTAAGGATTAGAATGTAATCATAAGGATGCGGCAAAGTCTTCGGCCCCGGCCTGAGGACGGCGGCAAGCCTCGGTGGCAATTTCAAGGGAATCAAAGGAAGGCGGCTCATGGCAAAACGGCAGATTATTCGGATAGATCAGGACAAATGTGACGGCTGCGGCATGTGCGTGCCGTCCTGCGCCGAAGGGGCCATTCAAATCGTGGATGGCAAGGCGCAACTGGTGGCGGACCAGTTTTGTGACGGCCTCGGGGCCTGCCTGGGGGAGTGTCCCCAGGGAGCTTTAACCATCGAGGCGCGGGAAGCCGAGGAGTTCGTGGGCCCGGCCCCCGGCGCCGGGCATGTGGAAGCGCCGGCTGCGGCCCCGGAACCTCAAGGGGAGGCATTTGTCTGCCCCGGCAGCCGCATGCAGCAATTCAAGCGCGTTGAGGCGCCCGGCCCGGAAGCCTCGGCCTTGAGCCACTGGCCCGTCAAGCTGCGCCTGGTGGCTCCCAAGGCCCCGTTCCTGAAAGGGGCCAACCTCCTGGTGGCCGCGGACTGCGCCCCCTTTGCGGCCGGCGACTTCCACTCTCGCTACCTGCAGGGCAACGCGGTGGTGTGCGGCTGCCCTAAATTCGACGACGCCCCGGAGCACGTGGCCAAGCTCACCGCTATCCTGAAGGAAAACGACATCCGGGAAATCAGCATCGTGAATATGGAAGTGCCGTGCTGCTTCGGGTTGGTGCAGATCGTCCGCCAGGCCCTGGAGGCTTCAGGCAAGAATTTGCCGGTGACCATCTGCACCCTGGGAACCGCCGGCCAGGTTCTGCAACAGCAGAAAATCAAGGGGAAGTGAGGCTGCCATGGAACAGATGAAATGCCCCGGCCAGGATACCCGTTATTGGAAGCCAGAGGATATTTTTGTGGCGGAGTGCCCCAAGTGCGGGGCCGAGATCGAATTTTTCAAGGACGACGCCCGGCGCCGCTGCGCCTGGTGCGGCCACATGTTCTATAACCCCAAGATCGAGTTGGGCTGCGCCGAGTGGTGCCAGTACGCCGAAAAGTGCGTGCCCGACCTGGTGCGGGCCAAAAAAGCGGCCCAGACCTTTAAAGAGCTGCTGGCGGAGCTGGTCAAA
>JBAZKX010000041.1:0-10421 GCA_041650575.1 Desulfobaccales bacterium | reverse complement strand
CCTGTTCGTGGCTGCCCTGGAAACCGCGCTGGGGTGCAGTTTTGGCCTGGAGGAGAGTTCCGGCTATGCCGTCACCGGTTTTTTCCCCCTTTATGTGACCGGTCCCCGGGAGCGCACCTTTAACTATGCCGACGCCGACGAACAGATTCATTGGACCGCCCAAATGTTTTGGCTGGCCCGCAAATTTCAGCAACCCGTTTTTGCCTGGTACGCCCGCCGAAATACCAGGGCCCACCCCCTGGACCTGCTCTGGTTTGAGGCCCAGGGTCCAGGCCGCCAGGCAGGCGGCCTCCCCCTGGACCGGTATTTCCGGGGGGTGGAAGTTGTCACCTGCCGCAGCAGTTGGGACGATCCCCGGGCAGTCTTTGTGGGCTTTAAGGCCGGGGACAACCGGGTTCCGCACAGCCATTTGGATCTGGGAAGTTTTGTTCTGGAGGCTGACGGAGTCCGCTGGGCCCTGGACCTCGGCCCGGACGATTATGACCTGACCGGCTATTTCGGCCAAAACCGCTGGGATTATTACCGGCTGCGGGCTGAGGGACACAATACTCTGGTACTCAATCCCGGTTCAGGCCCGGACCAGGACCCGGAAGCAGCCGCCACTATTTTGCGCTATCGCTCGAGCCCGGAATTATCCCTGGCCCTCGCTGATTTGACCCCGGCTTATGGACGCCAGGCCCGGAGGGTCTGGCGGGGCCTAGCCCTGCGGCACCGCCGGCAAGTCCTGATTCAGGACGAAATCCAGGCCGAAAAGCCGGTCGAAGTCTTATGGGCCATGCATACTGCGGCGGAGGTCCGCCTTAGCCGGGATAACCGGACGGCGTCCCTTTCTCAGGGGGCGGCACGCCTGGCCGCCCGGATTCTTTCTCCCCCGGGGGCGGTCTTCAAGCTCCTGCCGGCGCGTCCCTTGCCCTTATCTCCTCATCCTCCGGGGCAGGCGGAAAACCGGAGGGTATCTAAGCTGGCCATTCATTTGGCCGAGGTGACAGACCTCCGTTTGGTGGTTGAACTGACCCCAGTGACCGGAAAACCGGAGCCTGCATCTTTAGAGCAAAAGATCACCCCCTTGGCGCAGTGGTAACCTGTCCAGAGATTCCCGGGCTCGCAGGCTGGCTATCATCAAGAGGCCGTCTGCCGGGTGGAAAATTTGAGTTTGGGGGAAAATGGCCGCAAAATGGCCACCGGCAAGAAAAAAGGGGCCCGGCCTCAACCGTAACCCCTTGAATTTGCTGGTAGGCGGTACTGGATTTGAACCAGTGACTTCCACCGTGTGAGGATGGCACTCTACCGCTGAGTTAACCGCCCGTGGGAAACTCGTAAGGATTGTATAATCCAAAATCGTTTTTTTGACAAGTCCCTGGGGGGCTTCGCCGGGAAACTTTTTGCCGGCCGGGGAAATTGGCGGCAGGCCAAGCCTGCGGCTGCGCCTGGGCATTTTTTGGCTCACGTCCCCTGGTACCATCCCCGCTATCATTACGGCGCTAATCTCCCACGGGTTGCTCCTCTCCCAGAGATAGGACCGTCCAGTCCCGGTGCTGACGGATGATTTCGCCGGCCAGGTCCACCACCGGCGCGTGGGCCTCAATCACCGCGGTGTCGCTGCTGGCGACGGCCCCGGGAAAGCCCGCCAATTCCCGCTCCGGCACCGGCACGGCCCGGGCGCTCACGTTTAGGCCCCGAGTGGCCCAGACCTCTTGGGTGCGCCGGGCCAACTCGCCGCTCAGGCTCAAGGGGGCGTCATAGAAGACCTGGACCGGGCCAACCTGGCCCCCGGCCAGGTAATCGGCCAGGAGGAGGAGCACCCGGTCGGTGGCGTCGGAGACCTGGAAGGCCCGGGAAACCTGGCCCACATCCCGAATCCAGCCGTCGTCCGCGGCCACCAGGGGGAGGCCACGCACGGCGCATTCCAGGGTGATGAGGACGTTGTGGCCGTCCACCCCCAGGGGTTGGCCGGGGAGGTCCGCCAGGCGCCGCAGTTTGGCCCGGCGGGCCGCGGCCACCGCCGGAGCAAACACCCCCCGGTGCAGGAGCTGGCGGGCGGTGTGATCGAGCTGATAGCGGTTGCCCACCAGGCCCAAAGCCGCCTGCCGGGGATACCCCCGGGCCAGGAGGAAGCGGAAGTCCGCGGCGGCTGCCGGCAACAGGACCAAATTTAGGACTCCGGTCATCTTCACGATAGCTTCCCTTCGGAAAGTCCCCGTCCCGGTGGGGAGGGGGCCGGGAGAGGGGCAGTGCCGCATCTTTTCACCCCCACCCTCACCCTCCTCCATCCAGGGAGAGGGAACCGAGGGACTTTCCGGACAAATCCAAAATAGAATATTTTCGATAGCTTAAGGCCATTTAAGGCATTTTTAAGGCGACCTTAAGAACTTTTTCAGGCCCGATTCGAGCAATTTTGTTTCGGTATCCCAAAAATTACCGCATCCCGGCTCGCATAAGTACCTTATGTTCCCGGCTTTTATTTCGTTGAGGGCCGCTAACTGACCGCTCCGTACCGCAAAGGCGACCGCATTGTACCGCTTCTCTGCCGCTGGCAGGCCAGACGTCCGGGAGTGGCGCGCTTAAGTTACACGTGGGGATAAGGTAAGGCCGGGGGAGGGAGATTTCCAGAACAGGAGGGACAGTTGACCCAGATTGGGTGTGCTTAGCTTATAGCGGTTCCACATCAAGCTCAGGGTCGACCCAGGGGGATACCCCAGGGGAGAATGAAGCGGAGGGCCTCGGCGGGGTCTTCAAAGGAATTCACACCATTAAGAAATGCTTCTTCTTTTTCCCGATTGACCTAAAGCAAAATGAATTGGGCAGTATAGCAAATTAAATCGTTCTATCCTGATGCGTTTCGAACAAGAACAATGCTAAAGTTGCGGCGGCTCCTACCGCAAGTCTAGCATGACGTGGATTGAGTCCTTTGGATCTACTATGCTTTCCATGACCAGTACCATATAAATTTCTCAATTCACCAAGCCCCTGCGCAATATTCCCTAAGCTGCTCAATAGGCGGCGAATGATTTCCGCTCCCTTTGCAGAATTCGGAACAGTATCGGAGATCAGACCAAGGCTCTTTCTAGCTTCCTTGACAAGTTTCGCAATGTCAGCATTCTCGTCGAAATGAATTCCGCGTTCCTCAAGTATAGTTTTACATGTTGTTTCAATAAGTTCTTTTGAGGTCCCTATGGCCAGGCTAGGGTCATCATCAACAGCTGATTTCATCCTTTCAATTTGGCGGTGTATCTCAGGCATATCCAATCGGGAAGTTGTGTCTGATATGATCTCAAGTGCCTGATTTTGGCCAATCGGTAGAAGTCGACCATCCTCGTATTTATACCCATCTCTTTCTATCCATTTACGCAACGATCGAAAAATCGGATCAGCCCATTCGGCGCCGCTTTCTGTAAAACCTTCAAGATGGCTAAGTACATTTTCATAAACAGATAAAATTTTTCTAACATCTTTCCATTTCGTCCAATCAACAGCATGGTAGTACTTTTCAACGAGCGATCTTCGCTCACCAGAAATTGAAGGATTATAATCTTTATCGAAAGGCACATCAGCAGCATCAAATTCAAGCTCGATTATACGCAAGGTTGTTCCGACAAAATATTCACGGAATTCGTTCCTCGTCTTTTTGCTGATTAGCTCATGTGTCATATTTCATTCTCATTTGATATTTTAATTGTCTCGAACTATATTCATAAGTCATGGATATATTTAACCTTTAATTCACCACGGTTTAGCCGCTCCAGCCGCAGCAGCTGAAGGCCCGAGGCCGCAATATCACCTCGTTCCCAAGTTGAACTTGGGAACGAGGTGACTGAGTTAATGTTTGACCTGGCCATCGGGTAGTCCTGAATACTTATCGGTAAACGTCCTTCCGATGGCCGACCTTGACTACCTGCACAATCAGGTCCTGATCTTCGATGGCATAGAGGATGCGGTAGCGTCCTTGTCTTATCCGGTATTTATCCTGCCCGGAGATTTTCTCGCTTCCGATTGGACGCGGGTTCTCGGCCAGCTTGAGGATGCGCTCGACTACCCGCTGGCGATCCCTTTTCAGGGGAATTGCTTCGATTTCTTTGACCGCCGAAGGCTTAATCAGGAGCCTATATTTTGCCACGCTGCCTCAGGTCTTTCAGGACTTCCTCAAAAGGCAGGTTGGGCTCGTGTGCCCGCGCCTCAAAGGCGGCCAGGTCTTCCACGTCCTCGGCCAGGCTGAGCTTTACCGCCTTATTGACCAGATCGGAAACGGACTGGTCCGTCTCCGCGGCCTTGAGGCGCAAGGCCCGGTGCAGGTCCGGATCGAAGTAGATAGTGGCTCTTTTCGATGAGGTTTTCATGGTGGTAATTTATCATCTTACCGCTAAGACGTCAAGACGTCTTGATGGTGCGTCAGTGCGGTGATTTAATGAAGATACCGGAGGTTCCCCATGACCAACTCCGGCGAGCGAAGCACCTTGGGGTTGAGGGGCGGCAGAATAAGAGATCCTTCGCTGCGCTCAGGATGACAAAATGGCTTTTCACAGAGGTCTTAATTAACATTTTAAACAGGTAGCATGGGCGTCCCGCTTGAGCCTGCGCAGGCTAAAGCCTGCGGCTACAAGAATAGAAAAATGGCGCGTAGGACGCGCCCTACATAATTATCTTAAAGGATTGGGGGCAGGGTTTTTTCAACTCGTTCCCAAGTTCAACTTGGGAACGAGTTGAAAATGAGTTGAAAAAAGATGGTGCCCAAGCAGAGCTTGGGCGGAAAGGGGCGTTCCCAAGCTGGAGCTTGGGAACGAGATAAAAGCAAGGTGCGCCGTGCGCACCCTACTTCTTGATAGACTCAGACTCGGCAAAAAAGGGCGGACACACAGGTCCGCCCCTACATTTTGCTTACGGGTTTGGGGGAGGGGGTAAGGGCCGCCGCCCTTAGCCCCCTTCCCCAAATCGTTATCCCTTCAGGTTCTCCCGGGCCAGTTTTTCGCCCAGGGTGCGGGCGGCGGCGAGTTCTTCGGGGTCGGGGATATATTTGACTTTGAAGCCTTCGTGGGCCAGCTTGAGTTTCATGGCCTCGAGTTCTTTATTGATGAGGCCCACGGCCTGGCCGCTCCAGCCGAAGGAGCCGAAGGCCGCGGCCGTCTTATTTTTGGGTTGCAGGCCCTTGAGGTAGGTGAGGAACTCCCCCATGGTGGGGAACATCTGGTTGTTGAGGGTGGGGGAGCCGAAGAGGAGCAGCCCCGCGTCCAGGACTTCGGGGACGATGTCGCTGTAGTGGGTACGGCGCAGGTGGTGCAACTGGGCCTCGACGCCGGCGTCCATGAGGCCCTGGGTGAAGGCCTCGGCCAGCAGCTCAGTGCTGTGCCACATGGTGTCATAGATGACCAGGCCCTTGGGCTCGGTGGCGCCTGAGGCCCAGCGCTGGTAGGCCTCCAGCACCCAACCGGGGTTCTTGCGGTAGATCAAGCCGTGGTCCGGGGCGATGATCTTGAAGGTCAGGCCGAGTTGGGCAATCTTGGCGAAGAGGCTGGTGATGAGGCCGCCGAAGGGCATGAGGATATTGGCGTAGTATTTCTTCAACTGGTGGCCGTAATCGCAGGGGCACACGGGCAGTTGGTCGTCGAAGTGCTCGCTGGAGGCCAGGTGGGCCCCAAACGCGTCACTGGAAAAGAGCAGTTGCTCTTCCTTGAGGTAGGTCATCATGGAGTCCGGCCAGTGGAGCATGGGGGTCTCCAGGAAGGATAGGTGGTAACGGCCGATCTCCAGTTCGCTGCCGGTCTTGACTTCGACGAAGGGCCAATCCTGCTTGTAGTGGCGCAGCAGGCCCTCCTTGCCCTTGGGGGAGCAGAAAATCTTGGACGGCTGGACCCGGGCGACGACTTCGGGCAGGCCGCCGGAATGGTCCATCTCCACGTGGTTGGAGATGATGTAGTCGATCTGGGCCGGATCCACGATTTCGGCCACCCGGGCCAGCATCTCGGGGACAAACTCCTTTTTGACCGTGTCGATGAGGGTGATGTGGTCGTCGAGGATCAGGTAGGCGTTATAGGTGGAACCGTCTTCGGTGAGATAGCCGTGGAAATCCCGAATGGTCCAATCCAGGGCGCCCACCCAGTAAACCTTGGGGGCTATTTCTAGGGGCATGGCAACCTCCAGTGTTAATAGCTGTCAGCGGTCAGCTATCAGCTATCAGCAAAAAAGACACTGAAATACAAGGTGTACGAGACAGCAAAGAGATTGTCACTTTACCTGCATTTCTCGGCGCTCCCTGCGTCTCTGCGGTTAACATGAGCAAGGAAATTCACCGCAGAGACGCAGAGGACGCCGAGAGAGATATGAATTCTGCAATTGGCTCAATAAGCATAATTTCCCACAGATCGCTAAACGCTAAAGGCTGATAGCTGAGCGCTGAGCGCTACTACAACCCCTCTTTGACCAGGTCTTCCAGGAGGGCTTTCTGCTTCTTGGTCAGGTTGGCGGGGGTTTCAACGATGATGCGGACAAACTGGTCTCCCCGGGTCTTGCCGTTGGCCGAGGGGAGGCCATAGTTCTTGAGGCGCATTTTGGTATGGCTCTGGGTGCCCGGCGGCACCTTGAGGCTCATGGTCTTGCCATCCAGGGTGGGGATCGTCACCTTGGTGCCCAGGGTGGCTTCGGTAAACTTGATCTTCCGGTCCACGTAGAGATCACCGCCCTCCCGCTTAAAGACCGGATGTTCCACCTCTTTGAGCTTGACATAGAGATCGCCGGGGGGGCCGCCCAGGGGGCTGGGAGAACCCTTGCCGGTGAGGCGCAGCTTCTTGCCCGGCAGGGTGCCGGGGGGGATTTTCACCGAGATCTTTTCGACCTGGCCTTCGTGGCTGAAGCTCACCAGCTTGTCGGCGCCGAAGGCCATTTCGTGGAGGGTGATGGGCATCTCCACCTGGAGGTCCTGGCCCTTGGGCGGTTGGATCTGCCCCTGATAATCCTCCGGGCCGCCGTAACGGAAGACGCGGGTCCGGCCCCGGGACCGCCCGCCGCCTAGGCCGCCGAAGAGGCGGCTGAAGATATTTTCCCCGCCGCCGCCTTCAAAGATGTCGCTGAAGTCGAAGCCCCGGAAGATGTCTTCCTGGGAAAACTTCTGCTTAAAGGCCTGGGAACCGAACTCGTCGTATTCTTTCTTCTTCTCGGGGTTGCTTAAGACCGCGTAGGCTTCGCTGATCTGCTTGAACTTTTCTTCGGCCTGTTTTTTGTCCCCCTTGGCTTTGTCGGGATGATATTTCATGGCCAGTTTGCGGTAGGCCTTCTTGATCTCATCAGGAGTGGCATCCCGGCTCACTCCCAAAGCTTGATAGTAGTCGATCTCTGCCATGATAGGTCTCGCACTTCCGTCGGGGGTAATTTGCCTTAATTATAATTGCAGACCAATTTTTGTCAAGGCGCTCCAAACGATAACCTTTCCATTTTATTGCAATTTTCTTATAAACCGCGCCTGCTTGACCGATTTTCTTCCTTGATAATTTTTTCCCTTTCTGGTAACAACTAGATTCTATGCGAAGTAAGGCGGCAGCACCCCAGCGATGCGCTGGAAATCCACGTGGTAAGGAGGTTTGAGCATGACGGCTTTGGTAGGCGGACTGGTCGCAGTAGCGCTGGGATTGATCGGGCTGGGCATGTGGTGGCAGTATTTCCTGGGCCTGCTGGCTGGAGGCCTTCCCTTATTGCTTCTCCTGGGCGGCGCTTTGGCCGTTTATTTAGGATTTGAAGAGACGAAGGACAAGCTGTTCAAGAAACCCGAAACCCCGGCTTATGAAGCTCCCAAAATGACAGAAGCCGAAGTGGAAAAATATAAGGCTGAAGTGGATCGCCTGAAGTCCGAAATCGAAGAACTGAAGAAATAGCCTTACGGCCCGGCAATATTAAGCCCCCGGATCCTCTGCGGGTCCGGGGGTGATTTCCCCCGAAGTCACCCGCAGCACCTCTCCATTGGCGACGCGGATCAGCAGCGCCCCGTCAGGGGCCACGTCTTCCGCCTGGCCCTGGATTTCCCGAGGTCCCTGACGCACCGTCACCTTCTTTCCCAGCGTCACGGTATGGCGTTTCCAGGCTTCCAGAATTTCCGGAAACCCCTGGTGCAAAAACCGCTCGTAAAGCCCTTCGAATTCCTCCAGCCAGGCCTGCAGGAGGTTCACCCGGGAAAACGGCCTCCCGGCCTCCAGGGCCAAAGAGGTGGCCAGATCTTTCAGCCCCGGGGGAAACTCCGGGTTGTTGACGTTCAAGCCCAGACCCACCACTAAATAGCGGATGCGGTCGCTCTCCGACTCCATTTCGGTGAGGATGCCCCCCAGCTTTTTGCCGCTTAGGATGAGGTCGTTGGGCCACTTGATCCCCGGCGCCAACCCGGTCACCCGGCGGACCGCCCTGACCACCGCCACCGCGGTGGTGAGGGTGATCTGGGGCAGTTCCATAGGCGGCAGCATGGGTCGCAGCACCACGGAGACATAGAGCCCCACCCCCGGCGGGGACTCCCACTCCCGGCCCAACCGGCCCCGACCCCGGGTCTGGGTTTCCGCCACCACCACGGTGCCTTCCGGGGCTCCCCGGGAGCCCAATTCCTTGGCCAGATCATTGGTGGAGTCCAGGGTCTCGTAATGGTGCATCGGTCCCATCAGACGCCGGGCCTTGAGCCCCTGGAGCACCTCTTCCGGCAGGAGTTTATCGGGAATGGTCAGGAGGCGATAGCCCCGCCGGGGGGAGCCTTCGATGGCGTAACCCTGGGCCTTGAGGCGGTTGATGCGTTTCCACACCGCGGCCCGGCTCAGGGCCAAATGCACGGCCAGCTTTTCTCCCGAGATGGGCTCGGCCGCGCCTCTGAGGACCTGCAAGACCGCCTCGGGCCCCTGGGCGGTTCGCTTAGGGCTCGACACGGGGAGAGTCGCTGCGGTCGCGTTCCAGGATCTGGCGCTTGAGGGAATTGTTATAGACCGCGGCCCCCAACAGCACCCCCGCCACCAGGCCCACCACCGCCGCGGCCGGCGTCGGAGACATAAGCAAGGCAAAACAGAGGCCGGTGAGGCCGTAGGCCAGGGGAATATAAAACTGGGCCGCACTGCACTGGCAGGCCGGCGCCAACGCCAGGATGAGGCAGACCGCCACCACCCGCATCGCCCCTCTGGACCCCCGTAACCCTTTCCGGCCGTGCATGAACAATTGATCCTTGCTTACTGAAGCATGGTTACAACCCGGGACGGCTCGGCCCCTTATGAGCCGCCGCCCGGTGTGGGCCTATGCCGCTATAGGCGCTGCCAAAGCATCAAGCCGAAGACCAGGCCCAGGCCCACCTGGAGTGTCAAAGTCAGCCGGGCCAACCAGCGCAGCCGGGTCTCCACGAGGTAGCCCTTGCGTTTGACGAGTTCCTGGTTGACTACCGCCAGGAGCGCCAGGGGCCACAAGCCGTGCCGCCAGGGCAGGACCGCGGCCGGATAGATCAGGATGAAGGCCAGGGCGCTGATGGTGAGCACATTAAAAATCGTATAGAGCATGCCCGCGGTTACCGGCTCGATCCGGACCGCCAGGGTGCGGGGCGCCGCAGCCTCTCCCGGGCCGGGGAAGCCGTAAACCAAAAACAGGTTGAAGCCGGTAAAGGACAACGGCAGGCCGTAGAGCAGGACCTCCGTCAGCAACTGGCCGCACTGGAGGTACAGCCCCGCGGCCACCGGCAGCAGACCGAAGCACAAGGCCCCCACCGCTTCCCCCAGCCCCCGGCGGTGCCAGGCCAGGGGCGGGGCAAAGGAGAAATACCCTCCCAGGATGCCCAGCGCCCCCAAGGGGATGGTAAAATCGCCGGTGCGCCAGACGAACTGCAGGGCCAATCCCAGCAGCGCCGCCACCGCCAGGGCCCCATAGGCCAGGGTCCTCGGCTCCTGGTTCTCCAGCCTCCACGCCGGACACCGGCCCGCCCCGGCACAAAAGGCTTCTCGGCTGGCAAAGGCCGCCAGGATCAGCGCCGCCACCGCCAGGGTGGCCGCGGCCAGGACGCCCGGGCGCAACGGCAACCCCGACACCCCCGCCAACAGCGTCCCCACGCACAGCGGCAGACAACCGGCCAGCAAAAAGGGCAACGGCGGAATCAAGCTGGTCACTAACTGCGCGGCCTTTACACCCATGGGAATCTCTTCCGGAAAACGTTTCTTTAGTTATGTCATAACTTAAGAACCCGTCAAGGGATTTCCGGGAACCCATCTCCTTTGTGGGGGACTGGTCCGCGGTGGCCAGGGTTTGTGTAATTGTACTTTTACAATCTAGAAAGAGTTTTGACACCTCTGACGCTCCGGAGGTCAGGTCAGCGGTCGGGGGGAAGGCAAAAATCCTATCAATTTTTGGGCGTTAAGCAGGTTGGGGCCGTCTGCCGCCTCTGGCATGTGCGTTGCAGATATATAACCTGCTGTCGAAGAAAATTATAGGGT
>JBAZKX010000040.1:0-10816 GCA_041650575.1 Desulfobaccales bacterium | reverse complement strand
CAAGGGCGGCACCTTCATCTCGCCGCTGTTGTCCACCCAGATGGCGGATATCTTTGTGGATAAATTTCGCCCCGGCGGCGAGCCCCTGACCGCCCCGGAAGAACCTCTCACCGTCCGGGAACGGGAAATCATCAAGCTGATTGCCGAAGGGAAATCCAGCAAGGAGATCGGCGAACTGCTCTTTATCAGCAGCCGGACGGTCCAGCATCACCGCGCCAATATCATGAGAAAGTTGAACGTCAAGAAGACCGCCGACCTGGTGAAGTACGCCATCCAGAAGGGTTATATCCTGACCGCGGCTCCCTGAGGGCCGCCGGCCTCCTTAAGACCAATCCTAACTCTCGCCCCCTATCCTCCAAGCGCCGGCCCCTGAGCCGGGTCAACCTTTCCCGCGCCAAATGGTCACAATGATCATAGGGAAATGGACAATCCCATTATAGAACCTAAACGGGTTTCATTCTATCCTGGCATAGTCTCAAATTTGCTTCGGAGTCTATATTATTTTCTGGATCATTCCTCACCTTGCCCCGGTGGTTGGCGCTGCCGATTAGTCCGGGCCTACCATCTGCCGATCGCGGCGCCTATTTCACGAAATAGGGGCAACGCCGCCGAAATTCATGTCCAGGTATTTTTTGCCGATTCTTTAAGAATAAATTTGGGGGAAACCCTTCGTAAACGTGGAAATGAAGTTTCCCGAGATAAACTCTTTCGCCCCGGCGGGAAGGGGAGAGGGACGCGGTTATTTAAGAGGCGGGGCGCGAAACTGCGCCAGCGCCAGGGATCTCCAGCCGGGAAGATATTCTGGCCGGAGTCTCCGGGAGGCAACAATAGGTATTTTTGCCCATAGTTAAATGGGTATTAATGCAGATTTATTTCCCCTGGCCGATCCGTTACCTTCATATCCAGCAAGTATCCGGTCTGAGCCCCCGGCTCAGACACCTGCTGGAGAAAATCCATGGGTCGCCCTTATTATATTGTCTTAGCTGATGACCACATCCGGTTTCGTCGAGAGATGCGTAAGATCCTCGAAGAGATTCCCGACATCGAAATTGCGGGAGAGGCCGGAAATCGTCAAGAACTCCTCGACCTTCTGGAACTACATGCCCCGGAAATGGTGATTCTGGATCTATTCATCCCCGATCTCCGGGCTGAGGAAGGCACCAAACTTATTAAGTCACTATACCCCAAGACCAAGGTCTTGATCACGGTTATGAATCATGAACTGGAATACCTGTTCCACGGGCTGGCGGCCGGAGCCGAAGGGGTCTTGCCGAAACAGCACGTGGCGGGCCACATCTTCCGGGCCATCGCCAAGGTGCGCCAGGGAAAAATCTATTTACCGATCAAAGGGTCCGGCTTTCCCGGAGCCGTTTCGGAGAAGGCCGGAGAATGGGCCGGCCTGGTCAAACAACCGCTAGGTAGTTTTACCTAGGGTGAAATAGGCAGTTTCGCGGATTGACCCAATTACGGGATATCGAGTTTAATGGCACCGTGACCCAAATCGCTTCATTCGTTCACCTGAGAGTTTCCGGTCTTACCTCAGTCACCTGAGGAAAAGGAGCAAACAGATGGCCAGATATGACATTCTCCTGATTAGCGATGGCACTAACCTGTTGCGGACGATCGGCTGGGTTTTGGAATATAAAGGTTTTACGGTCAAGACTACGGCCAGCCCTGAGGCCGCGCTCGAAGCCCTGGTAATAAAGAATTATGATCTGGTAATTGCCAAGCTCACCACGGGAAATTTGGATGGGCTGGACATATTGAAGCGGGCCAAGCGGCTCAACCCGGAAGTCAAGGTCGTGGTGATCAGCGGCAATAATGAAATGATCTTCCCCATAGAGGCCTACGAGGTGGAAGTCGATGACTACATCCTGATGCCGGTGAGCCCCACAGAGCTGTGGCGGCGGGTGAACCAATGTCTGGCGGGGCGGGAGGTGGTGGACCTCGAACCCGTGCGGGTTCCGGCTGAAATGGCCGTGGACGGCAACCCGGCCCGGCCCCAGATGATGCTGATGCTCCACGACATCAGGAATTCGATGGTCTCAACCGCGGCGGCCTTGAAGCTCCTGGCCCGGGGCTCGAAAGCTGAAATGAGCGAGAACGTCGTCGCCAAACTGCATGAGGTTTCCGACCGGGTCAAGGGTATGATCCACCTGACGGAGGATTTCATCGGCAAGACCCTGTCGGAGCCGCGGCCGTCCAAAAAAGAACGGGACGTCCTCGATTTGACGGAAGACATTGTCGAACCGGTCTTGACCGAACTGGCCCCGGAGATTCGAGACCACGATATCACCCTGGTGAACCGGCTGCATAACCGCCAGGAAGGGGCAATCACGGTCAGGGGCAGCAGATTGTGGCTGAAGAGCGTCTTTCGCAATCTCATCAATAACGGTATCAGGCATGGCGGCCGCGGCTGCACGATCATGATCGATTTTGAGAACCAGGGGTCCAGTTGCCGCCTGAATGTGTACAATACCGGCCAGGCGATTCCAGAGGAATTCCGTTCCATGCTCTTCTCGTCCGGCCCGGAGATGCGGAGGTCCAGGAAGGGCCGCCGGGGTATGGGTCTGGGGCTGTCCTTGAGCCGGGACATCATCCAAAACCAGGGCGGCGATATCTGGTATGAAGCCAAAAGTGACGGCTCCAACTTCGTGGTGTCTTTGCCGAATGCTTGAGCCCGGCGGAGGGTAACCGCCACGGACTGAGGGGACGGCCCTGCGCTCCCCGGGGAACCACAGCGGAGCGGGGCGCAGGACAAGGGCAGGAGCAGGTAAAGGCTCCTGCCCTTTTTTACTGAGTTCTTTCCTGAAAATTGTGCCGCCGCCATCCGGCGGAATCAGGGGCGGGTGGTCGAAATCTTGCGCTGGACGTGATTTTGCCTTGACATCCCCGGGATAGATAACTAAAAAGGACAATAAAGCGTGACAGACTTGAGACGGCCCGCGGTCATGGAACCGAATCGGAGCGGGATCCATTGCGGCGCCGTATAATATCTGCCGGCTTTTGAGGTCCAGTGCCGCGGACGGCATGGTTGCCAATTTTCAGGAGGAAGGTTTAAGCATGAAAGTGACGGGAAAGGTAAAGTGGTTTAATGATGCCAAGGGTTATGGCTTCATCTCTCAGGAGGACGGCACCGATGTGTTCGTGCATCATACCGCCATCCAGGGAGAAGGGTTCAAGTCTCTGCAGGAGAACCAGGAGGTAGAATTCGAAGTAGTCCAGGGCAACAAAGGACTCCAGGCCCAGAACGTCGTCAAACTTGGGCGTTAGGGGGTAACCGGGCGCGGCTGGGGGTCCCGGAACCTCAGAGCCGCGCTACTGCACTATCCGGCGCCGCAAGGGGGCTTGCAGTGCCGGCTACGGCCGCCCGGGGGAATTCTCCGAAACCGGGCGGCTCCTCCGGGGCTCTGCCGATTAACCGCCTCAACCCCGCTCTCAAAGACCTGGCCGCCAGAAAAGGATTGACCGGCGCTGCTTTTATGGTTATCTTGTACGTACAAAGGTAAAAGCGCCAGGGGTCTTTTGTATGTCCAAACTTGCCAATTATTTCACCAAGGCTGACCGCAAGAAGCTCTTTTTCGACTATCTCAAGCTCATCGGGATCCTTGAGATTCTCATCTTTATCGTGGTGGTCCTGTGGGCTTCCGATGATAAGTATCACCGGGTGCAGTCCGCGTTTCCGTGGCGGGAATACGTCTTCGTGGCCTTTGCCTTCCCCATTGTCTTCACCTTCCTGATGGGCGTAATCATCACCGGTTTCAATTATTTCCTGGGCGGCGAAGCCGAAGTGAAGGCCGACGGGGATGATAATCCGGTCAACCAGATGGACGTGCTGATCGGCCAGATCAAGCGTCTGCCCTACTTGAGCATCCTCTTTCTGCTCCTGGTGACCGTCTTCGCCCTCTACAACATGAACCATATCATGGCCTGGCTGGGTTCCCTGGGCTATAACACCTTCCGTTTCCTGAGCTATGTCCTGGCCGGACTGGGAGTCATCGTCGTCATTTACATGCTGTTCTTCCTCTTCTTTAAGTACCGTCTTAACCATAAGCACATGAAATATCAGTATTATTCAGATATTTCCGCACGGCACGGGCTCATCATCCTGGACGATCACACCGTGCTCCATAAGAACGGCAATCTCCTGGTGCGGGGCCGCCGCTTCCGGGGGCCCAAGCAGGTAGGCAACGCCCCCGACCAGCCGGAATTGTATCCTCCGGAGCCGCCCAACCCGAACCAGTTGCCGTTGCCCAAACCCTGATGTCCCTAACGGATATGGGCCGGGGGGCTGAAAGCCCCACCCGGGCCTGTCGGATCCTGCTCATGGCCGCGCTGCCCCAGGAAGTGCGGCCTTTTTTGCGCCAAATGCCGGCGCGGCCGCGCCGCGACCTGGGGCTGCCGGCCTGGGAAGTGGCGAACGGCGCGGTGGTGGCAGCCCTGTCCGGCATGGGCCAGGCCGCGGTGCGGTGGGCCGGGGAGACCCTGGTAGCGGGTTTGAGACCGCGGCTATTGGTCTCCATCGGCTTCGGCGGCGCCCTGACCCCGGAGCTGTCGCCCGGGGACCTGGTTCTGGGCGAGACCTTCCGGCACTATAACCCGGACACCGGGGAACTCACCGCAGGACCCACCCCGGCTCCCCCCGAGCCTCTGCCGGTTTACTGCCGCGCCCTTGAGGCCGCGGGGTTTACCGCGGCCCCCGGAAGCGTGGTCACTACCACCCGTATCATTCATAAAGGGCGGGAGGGCCTCCCCCTGGCCGGTTTGCCCCGGCCGGTGCTGGATCTGGAGACCTCGATCCTGGCCGAGGTGGCCGCGGCCTTCGATTGCCTCTTTCTCAGCCTCCGGGCCATTACGGACACGGGAGAGGAGGAGATTCCCGGATTTCTCCAGGCGGTGGGGGACCGGCAGGCGAGTGCGGGGGTGGGGGCGGCCCTCAGGTGGCTGGCCGGAGACTTTAGGCGGGCGCGGGATCTGGTGCGCCTTTGGGGCCGCAGCCGCCTCGCCGGCCGGGCCCTGGCCGGGGCCTTGACGGCCCTCTGGCCTTTACTGCTGGCCGCCGGGCGCGATCTTGAGAACCAGCCAGGTTAAGAAGGGGAGATAGATGAAGATCCCCACCCAGCCCAGGCAGGTCTCCCCGATGCTGAAGGTCATGGCCAGGTTGAATCCCAGGATGCCCAGATAGAGACCCGGCCCCAGCAGGGCCTGGGAGGGGAAGTCCCGCCGCCCCCAATCCCACCAGGGAGAAGGGGGGATGCGGGTGGCCAGGCGCTGCAACACCCGGATGAGCACCAGGGCCACCAGGAACCAGCCGCCGAAGTTGCTCAGGGTGATGCCGAAATAGGTCCCGGACTCGGGGTAGCCGTAAATTTGCCCCAGGAACCAGCGGTACCCCCGGAGGGCCACCGGGTCGATGACGATATCCAGGGCCACCATGAGCACCGCGCCCAGGACGAGGGGGCGCCACGAGCCCTCCAGTGCGGCTGTCTCAATGAGATAGAACCCTTTGCCCTGCCAGCGTCCCGGCGCCAGCGCGGCCAGGGCCAGGGAATAGCTGGCATAAGCCAGGAAGACATAGGACAGGGAATCCATGAACGGCACCCCGGCCACCCAGAGCTCCTGGTCCACCGTGGCGGGGATATAGATATATTCGCCGAAGGGAAAGCCGAAGTGAATGGACCAGAACTCCGCGGCCCAGGAGATCAGATAGCCCAAAACCAGAAAGGCCAGAGCCCGGCCGGCCCCCAGGCGCCAGGTGGCCAGCAGCAGGTAAACCCCTAAAAAAATGAACACATAGGGCCGGAGCCAGACGGTGCCCGCCAGGAGCCCGAGGACATGAAGCATAATTTCTTTCCCTCGTCCGAATGGGTTCCCACCTTATCATAAAGCCGGCGTAGGGGTCAACGGCGTGGCCGGGCCTCAGGACGCGCCGGGGTTGCCCGGGGATTTGTCGAAAGGGCGGAAAAAGGGTATCATAATAACCATCGGCAGTTCAGGAGTGAAGTTGCCGCGGCTGCGGCATGGGGAGGAAGGGCGCGGTGAAGGTGGTTTTGGCACGGACCGCCGGGTTTTGTATCGGCGTTAAACGGGCATTGGAATTGGTCCTCAAGGCCATCAACGAAAACCATGCCAAGATCTACACCTATGGTCCCCTGATTCATAATCCCCAGGTGTTGGATTTATTGGGGGAACGGGGCATTAAAATCTTGAACCCCGGGGAAGACGTGCCGCCGGGCCTGGTGGTGATCCGGGCCCACGGCATCCCGCCCCAGGAACGCGGTCTGCTGGAAGGGGGCGGTGGACCGATCATCGACGCCACCTGCCCCCGGGTGGCCAAGGTCCAGGCCATCATCCGGCGCTGGGCCGCCAGGGGCTGCGCCACCTTGATCGTGGGGGATGCCGATCACCCGGAGGTCCGGGGTTTGCTCGGTTATACCGAGGGGCGGGGCTACGTGGTCTCGAACTCCCAGGACGTGGCGGCCTTGCCTGAGCTGCAAGACCTGATCGTGGTGGCCCAAACCACCCAGAGCGAATGCCAGTTCGAGGCCCGGGTCCGGGACATTACCTCCCGATTTCCCCAGGCCCATATCTTCAACACCATCTGCGACGCCACTGCCTCCCGCCAGGCCGAAGTCCAGGAATTGGCCCGGCAAGCTGAAGCCCTGGTGGTGGTGGGCGGCCGCAACAGCGGCAACACCCAGAGGCTGGTGGAGATCTCCCAGGCCACCGGCATCCCCACCTACCAGGTGGAGACCGAGCAGGAACTGGATCTGGTGGAGATGAGCCGGTATCAGACCGTGGGCGTGACCGCCGGCGCCTCCACGCCGCACTGGCTCATCAGCAACGTGGTAAACACCTTGAAGCATGCCTGGGCCTTCCGTCCCGGCTCCTGGACCAATTACCTGTATCGCGCCTGGCGCTTTTTCCTCAAATCCAACTTATACGTGGCCACCGGCGCCGGTTCCCTCAGCTACACCTCTTCTTTGCTGCAGCAGGTGGAGCCCCAGTTCACCTATTTCTTCGTGGCGTTTTTCTATGTCTATGCCATGCACCTGCTCAACCATTTTACCGACAAGGCCTCCAAACTCAACGATCCGGTGCAGACCATGTTCTATGGCCGCCACCGGCGATTTCTTTTGGTCACCGGCGGACTGTCGGCCTTCATGGCCCTGGCCCTGGGGGCCTATCTGGGGCTGTTGCCGTTCATCTTCGTCCTGGTCATGAGCGGTATCGGCCTGACGTACAGCTTCAAGATCATTCCGGACCGCCTGGCCCAGGTTACCGGGATCACCCGGCTCAAGGAGATTCCCGGCTCCAAGACCATGTTCACCGCGGTGGCCTGGGGGGTGCTGGCCGCGCTCATTCCGGTGGTCTGCTCCGACCAGGGATCTTCGGGCGCCACCGCCATCGCCTTTTTCTTCGTGGCGGGCATGATCTTTATCCGTTCCGGCCTCTTCGAAATCATGGCCATCGAAGGGGACCGGGTGGTGGGCAAGGAAACCCTGGCCATCGCCCTGGGCAAGGAGCGCACCTTAAACCTCTTATGCATCGGTTCCTTGATGTTTATCGCCATGCTGCTGGGGGCCGCCTGGGGCGGGGTCATCCCTTCGCTGGGCTACATCCTCAGTCTGTCCGGCGTCTATATGCTGAGCTATCTGCTCCTCTACCGCCGGTTTATGATGGAGTCGAGCCTGCTGCTGGAGTCCATGGTGGAAGGCAACATGATCCTGGCCGGGATCCTCGCCTTTATCTGGGACCCATATAACATCATCATCTGAGGGCTGGCCCCGCGGCCGGTGGCGAGCCTTCAACCGACCCTCGGGACCCGCCGGGGCAGCTCATGGGCGGGCCTAGTCCGCCACCCCATCGAGGCTTGGCGCCTCTCTCTCCCAACTCCGCCCACATCCCTTCATAGCCTGAAAGTTTGGTACGTCGTCCCGGATATATCCTTCAAAAGTATGAGAGTATCAGGATGATTTCCTGGGACGGGGCGGCCCCGCCCCGGGGTGGTTCAGGCAGGTAAAGAGGCAATTCAGCCGCTACTCTCGGAACGTCAGCCAATCCCCGCTGACCGTGCATTTTTTTGCAATTTTTTATTGACAAACTCCTTGACCCAATTTAATATGGCCGTGGGTAAAACCGGAAAGAGAAAGGAGGTGGGAGAGAAGTCAATAAAAATCAGTAGTTAGGTGAAAATGGAAAGGAGAAACTGGTAACCAACTTTCCTAACTTAAGGGGGGAACGATGAAAAAGTTTATAGTTTTTGCGGTAGCTGTGGCCCTGCTGGTGCCGTCGCTGGCTTTTGCGGCAGCGGAATTCAGCTTGGGCGGTTTCATCAAATTGGACACCTTCTGGGATTCCACCCAGCAAGGCAAAAACATGAACGGCACCATCCAGCGCAACAACGTCGGCATGTTCCATCATGGCCGGACGGTGTTCACCGCCCAGGGGTCCCGTTTCAACTTCACCATCAAGGGACCTAAGGTCTTCGGCGCGCAGACCACCGGCTTCATCGAAATGGACTTTGACTCATCCACCAACCAGAATGAAGCCACCTCTGGAACCGCTTCTCACAGCTATATCCCGCGTCTGCGGCATGCCATGTTCCGGTTCAACTGGCCTGAAACCGAACTGCTGTTGGGCCAGTACTTTTCCATGTTCTGCGAATGGTACCCGGAACTGGTTGAAGACGGCCCGTTCCAGGCGACCGGCATGCCCACCGCCCGTCTGGCGCAGATCCGCTTAACCCAGAAATTCCTGGGTTGGGGCACTGCCTCCCTGTTGATCGGTGAGGCCAGCAATTCGGCTCTGGGCCAGAATTATAACGGCGTTGTCTCCACTACCGGTGAGTCTGCCGCGGTCCCGCAGATCCAGGGGAAATTGCAGTATCAGCAAGACCTCTGGGGTAAGGCGGCGTTTTACGGCCGGCCCATCCCCTTTACCGCCCAGATCGTGTTGGGTTGGCAGCGGTCTCATTACCAGCAAAACGGTGCCCTGCCCGTTTTCTCATTCGGTAATGATACCTGGTCCAATCAGCAGCTTGTCAGTGTCAATCACCAGACTTTGGATCCCTGGCTGGCCATGTTCTCCACGTTTATCCCGGTTATTCCCACCCACAGCGCCAATCTGGCCGGCACCGCCTCGATCCTGACCCAGTGGTTTATCGGTCAGGGGCTGGATTCCTTCGGGTTTGCGGGTTTGACCAACGCTTTGCGGTTTGACCAGCGAAACGGCGGCGTCCTTACCTACAACTACGAGTTGCAGAAGCGCTGGGGCGGTTTTGTCCAGGGCCAGTACTACTTCACCAACCAGTGGTTTCTCACCGCGGCTTACGGTATCAACAAGAGCTTCGGGGTCAACAATCAGACAGACGGCGCTGCGGTCACCGTCGCCAACCCTGTCGGCTCTATCTATGCCTTTACTGCTGATCCGGCGAGGACCATGCAGCAGGCGGAAGTGGCCTTATGGTTCCGGCCCGTCCAGGCTATCAAGTTCGGCCTGGAATATGCTTATGGCGCCACCGCCTGGTTCCAGAGCACCGGCGCTTCGCAGGCTGCCGCCACTCCCGTTGCCTTTAACGCGGCCCCGGTTAACACCTCGAATTTTGGTGACGCTCACCGGGTGGAGTTCGTCGGGTTCTTCTACTTCTAACCTCAAAACCGGTTGACTTCAAACAGCCCACAGGGTAATATCCCTGTGGGCTTTTTAATTCGTTTTTGGTTAGTGGTTTATCGTTTTTCGTAAGAAAAGCTAACGGATCCAAGGAATCAGGGTGTATATAGATACCTGAAGGATTTTTTTATCGTTCAACGTTTTTGGTTTATCGTTTTTCGTAGTTTTGGGTTAAGATTGCTGAGGTTGAGAGTCACTTTTCGGTTTTCGATTTTGGCTTAAAATGGTTGAGGTAAGGAAATCAAGATCGTATAAGGATCTGGAAGTTTGGAAATTAGCAATAGAACTTGTCAAGGACGTTTATCGAGTTACCGGCAATTTCCCATCATCAGAAAATTATGGATTAACCCAACAGATAAGAAGAGCCGCAGTTTCCATTCCATCCAACATAGCCGAAGGTCAATTCAGGAATTCCTCAAGAGAATTCAAGCAATTCCTATCTGTCGCCCTGGGATCGGCCGCGGAATGAGAAACTCAGTTAATTATTGCCCGGGAAATAGGCTACCTATCTGCTGACGGGAATAACGGACTTTTGATCACTCTGAATAGAATAATGAAAATGCTCAAAAAATTATCCCTAAGCCTGGGATAGTCTCTTTTTTGCGAAAAACGAAAAACCAAAAACGAAAAACGGAGTAAGAGATGCCAAAGGATTTCCGAGGGGCGTTGCGGTGGGGAGTCGTCCTGTTGGTCATGGCCGCCCTGCTGGTGGGTGGTTGCTCGACCGTAAAGAAGTGGGCGGGATATGGAGTCAACGACGAAGAAGAAGATCTCGTGCCTCCCGAGGCCCAGCAAGAAACCGTGATGATCGACGGCAAGCCTTACGTCCGCAGTAAAAACCCCTACTGGCTCACCTACCCGGAACAGCCTGAATATCTCTACGTGGAAAAGGGCAAAGAGTTTGTGACCGCCCAGCAATATTTGATGCAATCCATGGCCAAAGCCATCACCAAAGAGCAGGCCAAGTACGCGGGCAAAACGATTCCCCCGGATAAGCTCCAGGAAATGGTGCGGGCCGAAGTGGACCGCATCCTCCGGGAACAAGGGTTGGGAGGGTTCGTCTCCCAGGCCCAGGCGGGCGCCGGTGCGTCTTATGTGGGCCGGGCCGTGGCGGTTATCCCCGATCTGGATACGCCCAAGAGCT
>JBAZKX010000039.1:0-10846 GCA_041650575.1 Desulfobaccales bacterium | reverse complement strand
CCTCCACGGGCCAGGACGCCGGTGGGGTCCAGGGGGAAGCCGGATAAAAACATCAACGCCAGCATGATCACCAAGAAACCTTTCAGGTTACGAGGCTTCATGATTTCTCTCCTTTCTTGGGGCTCCGGGGCTTGGCCTTGGGCGCCGCAGCTTTGCCCGGAGGTAAAAACTCGATGCGGTGAGCCTCGGCCGGCGGCACAAAGGTGAACAGGTTGTCAGGTAAGGTCGGAGAGAAGTTCCAGTCGCTCAGGTAAGCCGTCCATTGGGGTCCGCCCAACAGTTTTATCTGGGTGATCAACAGCTTGCGGGGCAAGGGTTTAGCGCCGACTTCTACCCAGACCTGAAATTGCTGGTCGCCCTGGTCGAAGGCCAAGTGATGACAAGGCACCCCGCGCACCTCACTCAGTCCGACGTAAAGGGAACGGCCGACGTTTTTCGTCATCAGCTCGTAGGCATCGCCGCAGATCAGGTCCGCCAGCACCACCTGGAGGTCGAAATCCTGGCTGGCTTTGGCCAGAGCCGCATCAATGGTGGGCGGCATCGGCGCGGTGGCATACAGGTTCTTTTCCTTGTTGTACAGGGTTAGGGTCTTGCCATCGTAGAACAAATCCTGATTTTCCAGATCGCCTTTGCCGTTGATCCGGAGCTTGTCCGGCCGCCGTACGTAAACCTCCTGATTCAGGCCGTATTGCAACTGCCCGCCGCCGAGGTAAACCTGGTCGTCGGTGACTTCGGCCCGGAAAGAAAACTGCCCCGCGGCTTTGAGGTAGTCCGTCAGGTCATGCAGGATTTTTTTCGGCTCCGGCGTGGAGGGCGACTCCACGGCTTTTTTCGTATCCGGCTCCGGCGGGGCGGCGTCTCCCCAGCCCGCCATACCCAGCAACAGCATGGACATAACGGCTAAAATCAGAGTCTTTTTCCCAGGCATGCGGTCCCCCTCCAAGATAATTTTTTCCCCATCTCGGGCTTGCGGTCAGTGCTTGAATTTCCCTGGCTCGCGTTTCCACCTTAACGGATTCGAAACCATACGGCAACCTGGTAACGATATTGCAAAAATCTTTTCTCTGCGCTCTCTGCGCCTCTGCGGTGAATCATTCGTACTCCTGCTCGCCACAGAGGCGCAGAGAGCGCAGAGAAATTATCATTCAGTCGTCCCGGATATTCCTCAATATCCGCTGACCCTCCTTCCCGCCGGGGATCGGCGGCCCCGGAAAGCATCCCGATCTTTGCATCGATCGCCACCCCTTGCGCCCCGCCTAGGCAGGAGCCGCCGCGGCCCTGCCTTTTTTGCGGCCAATTGCCCCTGCGGCATCACTTGCCATTTGCTGAAATTATCGAGGAAGCAGTAATAAATCCAGATGTGTCATAGTTATAGTTATCCGGGTTTTTTTACCGCATGATAAGTCCAGAATCATGAGGAATTATTCAGCAGCCTCTGAGGGGGGAGTTACTTTTACCACGGCTAAAGTGTCTGGCCCCGAAGAAAGAGGGACAGTTACATTGTAAGAATCTGGGGTCTCAAGCACAACAAGACGTTTGAGATCAGGCAAAAGCCTGGCTGTGGGAACAACATCGCCCATGAGACCTTTTTCGATGGAAAGGGTGACTTGCTGGCCAGCCGCGTCTGTGGCCCGATACACCGTGAACACATGACTGCGACCATTCACAAACCGCTCAACCAAAATTTCCTCAACGTTACATTTCGCTTGGGTGACAGGCCGCCATCCTGCGCCGCCTAAGGGTTTAATGAGATCAAAAACCTTCTGCCAAAGTTCCTGGTTATGTGTTTGATAGGAAGATTTGCCTCCCAGGCCGGTGGCAAAACTTTCGTTAATATTCACCATTTCAGGTTTGGCAAAGTAACTCCCCCAGGAGCTGGGAAGTATCCCCAATGACAGAGAAGTGTTGATATATTGGGTCAACCTGGCTTGAGAAAAGTCGCCCACCCGCGCTGCAAGGCGGACTTTGGGTTTTCGGCCTGTGAGGCAAGACCAATGATGGATAAGCGGACCGACGGCATCACCAGCTTCAGTTCCGATTATATCGGCAAAAGCACCGATAAAAAATGATGTAGGACGTGCGGGGAGGCCGTTAAGCATCAAAAATTTTCCTTTAGCTCGCAATAGTGGAGCGAGTTGCTTAACAAAATTATAATGTCCCCAGGCATTGGGGAGATAGACGTTTCCCTGGTCGTCACAGGCGAGCGGCAGGGTGGAAAAACGAAAATGCTCCCGGCGATAGTTGGCGGCATCAAACCATCTCATAGAGTCCAGATATACGCCGCCGATGTCAGGGTTGTTTATTAAAGCGGCTGTGATCCAGTCAAGCATTCGCTTCCCGTGACCCCACACCCCGTTGATACAAAGATTTGGATCCGCGTTAATATAGAAGGAAACCTGTTTGCCAATCGTCGACCAAGTTTGAATGAGTTCGCCTGTTTCTGGATCGTAAGCCTTTGTATAAGTTTGCCTTATCCTTGCTCTCGGAGCGCCGTCTGCATATTCCACCCGAGAGGCAGAAAGAGCAGCCAAATGGTCAATTTCATCGAGGGCTAAGTCACGGTATTGTTTAAGCGCTTGGGGTGAGTAAGCTATTGGTTGCGTTTCCAAGAATTGGTCAATTTCACTCTCGTTCTTGGGAAGTGCGGTTAAGTTAACCCGGGACATTTGACCAAGAAGAACATAGGGAAATGTCAACCAATCATAATATTTATTAATAGCGATCTGTTCGTTAAGCGCTCGAGCCGAGGTGTCATCCAGTGTGAACCAAAGGTTGCCGTGTTCATGAAACATAAATGGATCCGTAACAGCCAGACCATCCGGCACGGCGGCGGACCAAAGCCCTATTTGTTTATTCACTCGCCGGTTAAAGTAAGAAGACCGAGAGTAATAATCGTCTAAGGCCTGTCGAAAATTCCAGTGCGGATCGAAATTCCAGAGAAGGATTCTAACTTTGACCGAATTTGGACTACCGGAATCCGGGCTAGTTCCAAGCGAAAACTCCAAACGCACCTCATTATTTTCACGATAAAAGCGAGAAATGGCCGGATTGGTCACAGGAATAGCCAAAGCAATCCCTTGCGTAGCAGAGGTAAGCGCTGTAAGCGGATACCATGCGGCTTCCGCAGGGGTAATATTATCGCTATCCATCTGAAGAAATTGATCCAAACCATAATACCATTTCCATTGGCCTGGGTTGTCGACAGGCAGATGCAGGGTAAGCAAAAATCCCCGGTCCCTTTGGAGCAGGGATTTTAGGTTTACAGTTATGTCTAAGAATTTTTCTTTCTGTCTTTGCGTCACCGAACTATGCATATTAAGGGAGGACACCTCTTCAAGAGGTATGGGTGTGCCATCCGGTAGTAATCTTAAACTAAAGTACCATGGTTGTGGGGTGATCGTCTGTCCTTGGCCACTGAAGGTGGTAAGAAATATACTAAAAGTAACTACCAGTATTGATAAAACTATTTTAACCAGACTCCTTGTAATGGATATCATTAATTCCTCCATTATGACTTATCCAGAGGGCAGAAATGACCTGTCATCAGCAGTTGAACCAAATTTTAAGTTAGGATGCGGGTCAGATTCACATTGCCACAAAGCAAGCCCCATTGTCAAGAAAGAGGCATTTGGTCAAGAATACTTGGAATCATTAACTTTTATAATAAAGTTAATCATCGGCAAGGTTCGTTTCCTAACCAATTTTTTCCACTCAGAATGAACGTCGTTGGCAAAAAATATGGCTGAAGGATTTCTGACGGACCCTCCCGGTCAGGAGGGGGATGGATGGCGGGGGCCTATCTTGCCTTTATGAAAGCAGCAGGGAAAGGAGCATGATGATTTGCCCGGCGAAATCTTAATCTTGCCCCCCCACCTGCCCTGCCTCATTCCCGAGGGATCAAGCGGTAGATTTCGATCAGGGGGACTCCCTGGGCTTCGGCGAGGCGGCGGCAGGCCTCGTACTCGGGCAGCACCCGGCGGCGGCCGCCGTATGCCATCACCTTCACTTCTAGCGGCCCATAGGGCGTCTCCAGAGTTTCCGACCAGCGCCGGGCCGTGACCCGCTCGACTTCCAGGACCCGGACCCCCAGGGTGGTGGAATCGGTGAAGATCCGGGCCAGCAGCCCCTCTTTGGCCGCCAGGGGCGCGATGACCGTGAGGGCCACCCCGGGGCGGCCCTTTTTCATCTGGAGGGGGGTGAGGGCCACGTCCAGGGCGCCGTCGCGGAACAGGCCCTGCATGAGGGGTTCGAACCACTCCGGGTTCATGTCGTCCAGGTGGGTTTCGAGCACCAGGACCGTTTCCCGGTGGCCCGAAGCCGAGGCCAGGGGCGTCCCCAGATAGAGGCGCAAGAGGTTGGGATGGCCCGGCAGGTCCCGGCTGCCGGCGCCGTAGCCGACCCCGGTCAAGGTCAGGGGCGGGCACGGCTGGCACTCGGCCTTCAAGGCCTTGAGGATCACGGCCCCGGTGGGCGTGACCAGCTCTCCCGGCAGGTCGGTGCCATAGACCGGCAGGCCCTTCAAAAGCTCCAGGGTGGCGGGCGCGGGATTGGGGAGCCGCCCGTGGCCCGCGGCGATCATCCCCCAACCCATGGGCAGGGGGCTGCAGAAGACCCGGGACACCCCCAGGCGCTCCAGGCCATAGGCCACCCCCACTATGTCCACGATGCTGTCCAGGCCTCCCAGTTCGTGGAAGTGCACCGTCTCCAGGGACTGACCGTGGATGCGGGCCTCCACTTCTCCCAGGAGCCGGAACATCTCAAGGCTAAGGGCCTTGACCGCGTCGGACAAGGGGGCCTGGGAGATCATGGCGGTGATATCCCGGTAGGTGCGGGCCGGCTGGCGTTCTCCGCCCGTAATCTCGACCTTGAGGCCGGTGAGGTGCTCCTTGGTCACCCGATGGGCCGCGACGGCGACGCCTTTCAGCCCCAGGGCCGCCAGCACTTCCTGAAGTTCTGCCACCGTCAGCCCCAGGTCCATGAGGGCCCCCAGGGTCATGTCGCCGCTGATGCCGGCGAAGCAGTCGAAAAAGGCCCAACGCTCAGTTTGGGGTTCCGTCGACAAAGAGTTCCACCTCCTTCACGGCCCGGGCCTCGGCCTGACGCACGGTAAACTTGAGATTGCGGTATTGCAGGTGCTCCCCGGCCCGGGGCAAGTCCCCCAACTGGGAGATGAGGAAGCCCCCCAGGGTTTCATAATCCCCCGGGGGCAGGTCCAGGTGCAGGACCTCGTTTAAGGCCTTGATCTCGGAGCGGGCGCTGATCAGATAATGGCCTTCTCCCAGCTTCTTGTAGGGGGCCACCTCCTGGTCGAATTCGTCGGTGATTTCCCCGACGATCTCTTCCAAGAGGTCTTCGATGGTAACGATGCCCACGGCGCCGCCGTATTCGTCCACCACCACGGCCAGATGATTCCCCCGGCGCTGCATCTCGGCCAAGGTCCGATCGATCTTTTTAAGCTCGGGCACATAGGCCACGGGGCGCATGATGGTGCGAATGTGGCGGCCCAGGTCATCTTCGCCCAACAGGTCGAAATCATGGACCACCCCGATGAGGTTGTCGATGCGGTGGTGATAGACCGGCAGGCGGGAAAAGCGGGAAGTGCGGAATTCTTCCAGGGCCTGGCTCATGGTTAAGGTATCCGGGATGGCCACCACCCGGATCAGCGGCACCATCACCTCCTTGACGGTACGCAGGGAAAACTGCAGGATGCGGTGGATAAAGAGGCGCTCCTTCCTTTCCAGGTCCACTTCCGGGCCGCTCTTGGCGACCACCAGATGCAAATCTTCCCGGCTGATAAAGGGCAACCTGCTGGTCTGCCGCGCCCCGGTCAGCCAGAGCGCCACGCGGCTCAGGCCGGCAAAGATGAAGGTGAAGGGATAAAGCACCCAGGATATGACCCAGAGGATGGGACCCAGGTGCCTGGCCAGACGGGTGGCGTGCTGGCGGCCGATGGATTTGGGGGTAATCTCCGCGAAGATCAGGATTAAGGGCGGGAGCAGCAGCATGGCTAAGAACTCCCCCCCGGTCCCCATGGCTTCCAGCAAAAAGGCGGTGACCAGAATCGTATTACTGATTTCCGACAGGTTGGAACCCAGGAGGGTGGTGGCCACCAGGCGCTCAGGCCGTTCCAGCAGCTTCAAGGCCCTGGCCGCCCCTCGGTCCCCCTGCTCCGCCCAATGCCGGAGACGGCGGCGGTTGGCTGAAATGAGGACGATCTCAGATCCGGAAAAAAAAGCTTCCAGCAGCAGGAAAGGGATAAAGATGAGAACCAAGCCGGTAATCATGGGGTTCGCCGCCGTACTTCCAGATCCAGGATGCGGGTGCCCTTCATCCGCAGGACTCGAAAGGTGAGATGATCATGTTGAATGACCCGGCCCTCCCGGGGCAGGGAGCCGCAGAGGTTCAGCATCAGGCCGCCGATGGTGTCGAATTCCTCGGTCGGCAGGTCCAGGCCCAGAGCGTCGTTGAAGTCCGCCAGAGCCATGGACCCTTTGACCCGCCAGACTTCCGGGGACACCTGCTCCAAGACTTTTTCCTCGACCTTGAATTCCTGGGGAATTTCGCCGCAGAGTTCCTCCAGCAGGTCTTCCACCGTGACCAGACCCACCAGGGTGCCGTATTCGTCAACCACCAGGGCCAGGCGTTGGTGGTGGGCCTGGAGTTCGGTTAAGAGGTCAAAAGCTCGTTTATTTTCCGGGATATAATAGACCGGCCGCAGGAGCTGCCGGGGCAGTTCACCTTCACAGGGGATTGGATGGCATAACTCCAGAATGTCCTTGGAATTGAGGATCCCCAGGATGTGGTCGTGGGTCTCCTCATAAATGGGCACCCGGGAGAACCGGGACCGTTTGATGGCCTGGATCATCTCCGGGAAAGGCAGGTCAACGGGGAGAGTGAACATGTCGGGCCGGGGCACCATGATCTGACTTACCCTGACCTCCCCGAAGTCCAACAAGTTCTGAATGAAATCCCGTTCCAAGGGGGCGATCATCCCTCCCCGATGGCTTTCTTCCACCATGCGGACAAAATCCTCTTGATGCACGGTGGGCACCTGGAGGTCAGGCCTAAACCCCAGGGTAGCCAGGATTCCCCGGCTGATCTGGAGCAGCACCACCCGCACCGGGGCAAAAACCACCAGGGCCACCCGCACCAGGGGAGCCAAGCGCGGGGCCAGGCGAGCCGGGTACGTTAGGGCCACGGACTTGGGAATGATTTCTCCCAGGAGCAGGAGGGTGGGGGACATCACCAGCAGGGCAATCCACTTGCCCCGGTCTCCCCAGATGCTTAAGGCCAGGGAAGCGGCCAGCACCGACGCCAGGATGGTGATGACTTCAACCCCCACCAAGAGGGTGATCAGGAGACGCTGCGACTGCTTCAGGAGAGATTCCACCAAGTCCCCCCGGGCTTTGCTCCGTTCCTTGAGTCTTAGGCGGTCAAGGGGACTCAAGGCAAAAAGAGAGGTTTCGGCGGCGGCAAAAAAAATGTAGAGGATGAGCAGCCCACCCAGGGCAAGCCAGCGAGTTAAATAAGGATTTGAAAGAATGGATTCCACTTCGTTAGCGGGACGCCGCAGTTTGGTCGCCAGCGCGGTGGTACGCCAACTTCAGGCGCGCCGGACCGGCGGGCTCATTATAAATTATAAGAAGAAAAGAAGCACTTGTGATCAATAACGCACCGCTGACCAACAATAATCCCCCCTGAGGGCGGCGTCCTTCAAAAAGGCGCGGCCGCGCCTTCCGGCAGCGGCACCTCGAAGGTGAAGATGATGCCGGCGATCAGGCGGTAGAAGCCCACCAGCACCACCAGCTCGATGACGCCCTCCAGACCGATCAGGCCGGCCAGGGACTCCTGGAGGTTCCTCGGGATGGACTTGAGCTCCAGGGCGCAGCGCGCCACCTGGAGAGCCCCTTGCTGCACCAAGCTCAAGCCGGGGGGCTCCTGTCCGGCTCGCAGCGCCGCGATGACCGCCTCGGACAGACCTGCGCCTCGGGCCGCGGGTTCGTGCTTAACCCACTCGTACGCGGCCCCTACCCGCCGGGCCAGCCAGAGGATGACCAACTCCCGCACCGCATCGGGCAAGGACCCCGCGCCGAACCGCAAGAAGGCGCCCAAGTCACTGACCCGGCGGGTCAGTTCCGGGTGGTTGAGCAGACTGCGGTACATGCCGTCAATCCGGCCCCGCTGACTCACCAATTCATCATAAAGGGCTTGAGCCGCGGGGGACAGCACCCCGGTGGGGTCAGGCAGGCGTGCCATGCGAGAGCCTCAATTTCATTTAGGGGAAGGTTCCCTCGTTACCTATTTCAAGCCGGTTAATCATCATCGACCCACTCTTGCTTGGCCTGGCTGTACGGCGTTACCGGGGTGGTGAAAGCCCGGTCGCAGCGCACGTCTATGAGGTAGGGGGCTTTTGCCTCCAGGGCCTGCTGAAAAGCCGGGGCCAATTCCTCGGGTTTATGCACCGTGGCCGCCTTCATCCCCAAAGACCGGGCAAATCCGGCCCAGTCGTGCACCGGGATCTCGGTGAGGGCCGCGGGGCCGGGGCCTTCCTTGACGGCCCTGAGCCAGACGTTGCCCAGCGCGCCGTTGTTGATCACCACAAAGATCGCGGCGATGCCGTAGCGGGCCGCGGTCTGGACCTCCATACCGTGCATCAGCATACAGCCGTCGCCGGTGACCACCACCAGGGGTTTTTCCGGCCGGGCCGCCTTGGCGCCGATCCCCGCGGGGATGGCCCAGCCCATGGGGCCCAGGTTGGTGGCCGAGATGTAACTCCGGGGCTCATAGGCCTCCCAATAGTGGCCGCAGAAGGCCCGGTGGGCGCCGGAGTCCACCACCAGGACCGTGTCCCGGGGCGCAGTGCGGCGCAACTCGGTGATCACCCGGGCCGGGTGCAGGGGCACTGCGTCGCTGGCGGTATTTTCCGCCTCATAATAGCGGGGTCCTGCGGCCCGGACGCTCTCCAGCCAGGCGCGGCGCTGGGCGTTGGAACTCTCCAAGGCCTGGGTAAGTGAATATTCATACGACGTCACGACCTGGAGCACCCGGGCGCAGTCGCCCACGATGGGCACCTGGACCGGCCAGGTGCGTCCGATCACCTGCAGATCGATATCCACCTGGACCAAGGCCCGGCTGGGCAGCATCCGCCGGTCCCAAAACAGGGTATCCCGCTGGCTCAGACCCGAACCCAGCACCAGGAGCACTTCCACGTCATCGGACAAGATGGTGTCAATGGCCTGGCGGTGGCCGGCATAGCCGAAGATGCCCAGAGATAAGCGGTGATCCTCCGGAAACACCCCTTTGGCCCGCAGGGTGGTGGCTACGGGGATTTCAAAGCGTTCGGCAAAGGCCACCAAGTCGCAGGTGCCCCCGGATTTTTCCACCCCGGCGCCGGCCAGGGCCACGATGCGCACCGGCGCGGGGGTGCCGTCCGCAGGCGCCAGAACCCGCCATAAGCGCTCAACCCCATGCCGATCCACAAACCGGGGGGAATAGAGGCTTTCGTCCAGCTTGACCCAGGGGGCCTGGACCTCCTGCCGCTGAATATCGGTGGGCAGGCTGATGTGTACCGGCCCCCTGGCCCCCGCCAGCATCTTGGTCAACGAAGCCCGCAGGTGATGGTGCACCAGGTGGAGGTTCGAAACCATTAAGGAGGAAATGGTGATGGGTTGAAAGACCCCGATGTCGTTCAAGGCCGCGGGGCTGGAATCCTGAAACCCACCCCTCCCTTCCCAATCGGTGGGTACCTGCCCGGAAATGACCATGATCGGGGAGAAATCGGTTCGGGCCGCGGCCACCGCGGTCACCATGTTGGTAATGCCGGGGCCGCCGATGGCGAAGCAAACTCCGAAGCGGCCACCCGCCCGGGCGTAACCGTCCGCCATGCAGGCGGCGCCGCCTTCATGGCCGGCCACGATGGGGGTGAGGCCGGGGCAGTCGGACAGGGCCGGCAGAAAGGGATCGATGAGCCCCCCAGGCACCAGGAACACATGGGAAATGCCTTCTTCCCGAAATGCTTCCAGCAGGTATTGGGTGGTCAGCATGGGCGGCTTTCTGGTCCGGCCTCCGGGGTCGGCAGGAGCGGTTTGCAAACCACCCCTGCAGTTTCCCTGTTCACTTCAGGCCACCGGCCGGGAAGGCGGGGTGGACAGCCGCCCGCCCGCGGGCCGGGCCTTTTTGTCCTCCTTAAACGGCGAGCGCAGCAGCGCCTCGTTCAGGACTTGGTCCATATCGCTCACCGCCACGAACTTGAGGCGGCGCTTGACGTTCTTGGGAATTTCCATCAGGTCCTTTTTATTGGCCTCAGGGATGATGACCTTCTTGACCCGGGCCCTGAGCGCGGCAATGGCCTTCTCTTTAAGGCCGCCGATGGGCAGCACCTTGCCCCTCAGGGTGATTTCGCCGGTCATGGCCACGTCGCGCCGCACCGGGATCTGGGTGAGGGCCGACACCAGGGCGGTAGCCATGGTGACCCCCGCCGAGGGGCCGTCCTTGGGAGTGGCCCCGGCCGGCACATGGATGTGGATGTCCAGCTTCTCATAAAAATCCGGGGCCAGATTGAGGCGGTCGGCCCGGGCCCGGGCATAACTCAAGGCGGCCTGGCCCGACTCCTTCATCACGTCTCCCAGCTGACCGGTGAGCAGGAGCTGGCCTTTGCCCTTCATCAGGCTGGCTTCGACCGCCAGGGTTTCGCCGCCCACCTGGGTCCAGGCCAGACCCGTGGCTACCCCCACTTCGTCTTTGTCCACTTCGCCCTCGGGGAGATAGCGGGGCGGTCCCAGGTAGAGATGGAGGTTCCCCCGGGTGACGGCAAAAGGCCCTTTTTCGCCTTCGGCGATGCGCCGGG
>JBAZKX010000038.1:0-10895 GCA_041650575.1 Desulfobaccales bacterium | reverse complement strand
GGTTGACATCCATCCCCAGAGCATTATTCATTCCCTGGTGGAATTTGTGGACGGCTCGGTGATTGCCCAGTTGGGGGTGCCGGACATGCGCCTGCCCATCGCCTATGCCCTGACCTATCCCCGGCGGCTGCCCCTCAGTTCTCCCCCTCTGGACCTGTGCCAGGTGGGGCAACTCACCTTTGAAGCTCCCGATTTGGCCCGGTTTCCGGGTTTGGGTCTGGGTTATGCCGCGGCCAAAAGCGGCGGCACTATGCCGGCGGTGCTCAATGCCGCCAACGAAATGGCGGTGGCCGCGTTTCTGGAAGGCCGCTTAAGCTTTATGGGCATCCCCAAAACGGTGGAGGCCACCATGGCCGCACACCGGCAGCAGCCTTTGGAAAGCCTCGAGCAGGTTCTGGCCGTGAACCGTTGGGCCCGGGATTTTGCCCAAGGTTTGATCAATCATGGACGATATCATTCTTGATTAAGAATTCGCCGCAGGAGTACTCTAAGCCTATATGATCACTGTTTTGGCAACCGTCATAGTCCTGGGAGTTCTCGTCTTCGTTCACGAGTTGGGCCATTTCCTCATGGCCAAACTCTTCGGGGTGCGGGTGGAAGCCTTTTCCCTGGGCTTTCCGCCGAAGTTGCTGCACAAGAAGGTCGGGGATACGGATTATCGCCTGTCCGTGGTGCCGCTGGGCGGCTACGTCAAGTTATTCGGGGAAAATCCCAACGACGAAGTGCCCCCTGAACTGGAGCCCGTATCATTTTCCCATCACTCGCTCTGGCACCGGTTTGTGATTGTGATGGCCGGCCCCGCTTTCAACCTCATTTTCGCGGCTTTGGCGCTCTTTCTGGTGTTCACTTTTTCCGGTATACCCTATCTCACTACCGAAATCGGAGGCGTGAAAGAGGGTTCTCCCGCGGCGCATGCCGGCCTGGAAAAAGGCGACAAAATCCTGTCCGTGGCCGGGCAGAAGGTGAGCCGCTGGGAAGACCTCTCCCGAATCATTCGCCAGGTCGGCGAGCAACCTCTGACCCTGTCCGTGCAGCGGGGAGACCGGGTCCTGGAGATCCGCCTGACTCCCGAGCGCATGGAAACCATAGATATTTTCGGGTCCAAGGTCTCCGCCGTGATCATCGGCATTACTTCCGGAGAGCAGCCGGCCATCGAACAGGTGGGGCCGGTCCAGGCCCTTGGGGCGGGCATGGTTTACACGGGCCGTCTTACCTGGCTGACCATAGAGAGCCTTTATAAGCTGGTGACCCGGGAAGTGCCGTTAAAGAACATGGGCGGGCCTATCCTCATCGCCCAGGTGGCTGGCAAGCAGGCTGAAATGGGGGCCGCGGCCCTGCTGCAGTTTATGGCGGCGCTGAGCGTCAACCTCTTTCTGCTCAATCTCCTGCCCATTCCGATTCTGGATGGCGGCCATCTGTTTTTCTTCACCCTGGAAGCGATTCGAGGCAAGCCGATACCCGTGCAGCACCGGGAGATGGCCCAGGGCTTGGGTCTGATGTTGATCCTGGCCCTGATGATCCTGGTTTTCTATCAGGATATTCTGCGTTTGATGACGACCCAGGCCCGCTAAAGCCGTGCTCCTTCTGGCCTTGGATACCGCTACCGAAAAGGGCAGCCTGGCCCTGGCGGCGGGCGACCGGGTCCTGATGGAATATTCCCTGGAGGCCCACGGCGCCTACCTGACCCGGCTGCTGCCCGAGGTGGCAGCCCTTTTCAGCCATACCGGCAAGCAACCGGCGGATCTGGCGGCCGTGGCCGTGAGCGTGGGCCCCGGCAACTTCACCGGCCTCAGGATCGGGCTGGCAACCGCCAAGACCCTGGCCTGGTCCCTTAAACTCCCCCTGGTGCCGGTGCCCACCATGGAGGTGCTGGCGGCCCAGTTGCCGTGGCAGCCGCACCCCATCGGGGTGGTCATGGACGCCAAAAGGGGAGAGATCTTCTGGGGGCGGTTTCGCTGCCCCGAGGATCGCCCCCAGCTCCTGGAAGGGCCGCTGCGGCTGCCGGTGGGTGAACTGCCGGCCCGGCTGCGCTCTCCCTTGCTCCTTACCGGCCCCGGCCTCGAGGCTCACCACGAAATCCTGGCGGCGCTGCTGCCCCCGGAGATCGCCTGGGCCCCGCCGGACCTGCGCCTGCCCCGGGCCGCGACCCTGGCCCGCCTGGCTCTGCACCGCCTGAAGGAGGGCCTCACCGCCAACCCTGCTCAACTGGTCCCCACCTATCTGCGCCCAGCGTTATGATCAGGGCTGTCCTTACCGGATTCCAGCCTCAACCGCCCAAGGAGGCCGGGATTGCGCCCGGATGATTTGGCCGCTCTGTGAAAAAAAAAGCGGCCCCGGATTGAGGGCCGCTTTTGGTCTTAGGGCAAAGTTATGTCAACTATGAACGCTTCCTCCAGAACCCCAGTCCCGCCAGACCCAGGATACCGGAACCCATAAGCAGCACGGTGGGAGGCAGCGGCACTACCGGGTTCACATCCCCGCTCCTGACCTCAAACACGTAGCGACCTGGGAGCCCGACATTGCTGTCGGAGATCAGCGCATTCGGACCGTCGTCCAGAAAGGCCCCGTTGATCCCGGAGCCGGTGAATTCATAATTGGTTCCCGCGACACCGGAACCGTTGGAGTACCCAACATGGGCTGAGTCGCCGCCCAGGCCGCCGCTGCCCCCGCTGGCGTCGCCCGTTTCCCACTGTATCTGGTCGTAATTAAACATGATGTCGAAATCGCCCGCGGCAACGTCGGAACGGTCAATCAGGACCAGCTGAAAGGTATTGAGCTTGTCGGTATGCTCACCAAAGTAACCCACATCCAGCCAATTCACCCCAAAGGCACTGTGCCCGCCATAGGAGCCCGTACCATAAGTCAACGTGTTACCCACCCGGGTATCCACGTCGGCGAAAAATGGGGCGATGATCGGAGGGATGCCCGAGGTGGTCAGGCCAAAGGGAGTATAAACCGATTGAGGGCCGGTAAAGGTGACGTTGCCGTTGTTGTTGACGTAAAGATCAGTGTAAGTGGCGCCGAAATAGTTGACGGAAAAGCCAATCCCGACCAAACCGGTGGAGCCGTCGTCATTTCCCGCCAGGGTGTTGGCGCCGAATACTCCAGGAATTACCGCGCCTGCTTGAACCAGGGAGGGTACGAGCAGTCCCAGGGCCAAAACCAAGAACATCAACAATTTTAACCTGTACTTCATGGTCAGTTCCTCCCAAAATCGGCATAGGAGCCAAGCTAGTAGAGTTTGTGAAAATAAAAATAGCCGGATTGCCCTCAGGCAACCCGGCTGTCTCCATGCAAAGAATTGCAGAGACCCGCGGCTTTCCGTCCCCGCCTCACGACGGGTTTGGCCTTAACTATTGGTGAAATAAAATTTGCATAAATAAAAAAAGAAGTCAAGCAAATAAATAAGATTTATAAAAAATTATATTAATATTAAATTTCCTTCGAAATATTGCTTTATGCAGGTCAGTTTTCCGGTATTCCTTCAGAGATACCCATCGGCGGCTGAAAAACCTGGCGAGGACCATTCGCCATCCAGCCAGGGGCCGAGAAAATCTCATTACTCTCTATTCTTAGCCTTTACCATTGCGACAATCTGGTCTAAGGCGGGCCGAAGGCGCGGCGGATAAAGTCTCGTTCCTCCGCCCGATTTTTGACCTTTTCGTTAAGCCGGGCCTCCAGCAGGCGGTCCAGCATCTCTTTAATGAGGGGGCCGGGTTTATAGCCCAGGGCCACCAGGTCCCGCCCCTTGAGGTCGGGTTTGAGATGCTTGAGGTGGGTGAAAAAGAGGGAGATGGCCTTCCGGGAGCTCTCGTGGCGGGATTTGGCCATCATCATCAGGATGAACTCGGTGGCCAGGGGGGCCAGGAGATGGTAGACCTGGGTCCGGCTCGGTTCCCCGACGCGGAAGAGTCTGACCAGGGCGTGGTCGGCGACCTCTTTGCCTTTAACGATGGCGGCAGCTTGCTTAGGGGACAGGTTGACGCGGCCCAGCATCTCTTCCAGTTCCGTCAGGGTCAGATGATCCACCAATCCCAGGAAGTAAACCAGCCACCGGCTGTATTTTCCCTCCAGATAGAGCAGGTCGTACCAGGAGAGGACGGCCTGGATCCGCTCCAGCATGAGGCGGGTGGCTTCATCGAATACCAGCCGGGGATGGACCGCGGTGAGGAGTTGGAATTCCGCCAGGCGGGTGATGGCGGGAATCGGGTTGTCCTCCTGGAGGATGAGCCGAAGTTCCCCGAACAGGCGGGCGCCGGAGAGGCGGTCGAAAAAGTTGTTCTTGACCGCGTTGTTGATGAGGTTGGCGGCCAGCTTGGTGATGCGGAATTTGAAGCGCTGTTCGAAGCGGATGGCCCGGAAGACCCTGGTGGGATCTTCGACGAAACTCAGGTTGTGGAGCAGGCTGATGCGGCCTTCCTTCAAATCCCGCTGGGCCCCGAAAAAATCCAGCAAAGTGCCGAATTCTCCGGGATTGAGCTTCAACGCCAGGGTGTTGATGGTGAAGTCCCGGCGGTAGAGATCCATCTTGATGGAGCTGTATTCCACGATGGGCAGCGCGCCCGGGGCCTCGTAGTATTCGGTGCGGGCGGTGGCCACGTCGATCTTAAAGCCGTCAGGGAAAATGATCACCGCGGTCTTGAATTTTTGGAACTCCCGGGACCGGGCGCCAAATTGCGCCGCGAACTTCCGGGCGAAGACGATGGCATCCCCTTCAATGACGATATCGATGTCCAGGTTCTCATGCTTGAGCAGCAGATCCCGGACAAAGCCTCCCACCACATAGGCGTGATAGGTTAAGGCGGCGGCCACCTGGCCCACCTGTTTCAAGATTTCCAGGATGGGTTTGGGCAGGCGCTCTCGCATCATGGATTCGATGTTCTTGGTGCGGATCGGCTGAGACCATTGGGCCTCGTCATTCTCCGAAATGAGCAGGTGGAGGAGGTCGGTGCGGCTGATCAGGCCGATGACCTTGCCGTCTTCCACTACCGGCAGGACGCGCTGCTTGTTGATGACCAGGCGGTCCCGGATTTCAGCGATGGAGGCTTCCGGGTCCACCGTGACCACCTCGGTGTTCATGTAATCCTTAACCGGATGCCGCCTCAAACCGTGAAATATGCCCTTTTCCACGGTTTGGCGGGAAATCAGGCCCAGGAGCTTGCCGTCGGTGATGACCGGCAGGGCATTGATGCTATACCGGTTGAGCATAACTTCCGCCTCCTCCAGGGAGACCCCCGGGGTGACGGATTTGACCGGGAAGCTCATAATCTCCCGGGCCAGACGCCGGGGATGGATCCGGGCCTGGAGGATTTGCCGTAGTTTTTCCTCTACCTGGGCCAGGGGCTGGTCTTTGATGGCCGCGGACGCGGCATAGCTGTGCCCGCCGCCCCCCATTTCGGAAAGAATGTCGGCCACGTCCACTTCGGGCAGGCGGCTCCTCCCCACCACAAAGACCCGGTCCTCCATCTGGGCCAGGGCAAAGAGCACCTGAATATTTTCCACGTCCATGAGGCGATGGGCCACCACCGCGAAATCAGGCACGTACTCCGGAGCGGTGGTGCGGGCCAGGACCACTTCGATACCGCCGACATGGAAGCTGGTGGAGTGTTCCAGGAGGTCGTTAAGGAGGGCCACCTGCTCGGCGTTCAGTTCCCGGGTGATGATTTCGGAGACCACGTTGAGATCGGCGCCCCGGCTGAGGAGAAAAGCGCCGGCCTCAAAATCCTGGGGCGTGGTGGAGGTAAAAGTGAAGGATCCGGTATCCTCGAACAGGCCCAGGGCCATGACGGTGGCTTCGGGGGGAGACAAGGCGATGCCCCGCTCCTTGATGATGCGGGTGAGGATTGCGGTGGTGGACCCTACCATTTCGACCACCTCCACGCTGCCGTGCACGTCTTCGTCGCTATCGGGGTGGTGGTCGTAGATGTGAATATCCACCTTACCGTCGGCGGCCACTTCGGCGAATTTGCCGATGCGCGAGGCTTGGCGGGTGTCCACCAAAATGAGGCGCTTGATCTCATCCAGGGGCACCTGTTTCATCCGGGTAAAATCGACGAAATAAAAGCTGGAGCGGATGAAAAAGTCCCGCAGGTTGCGCTCCTGGGAGCCCGGGAAGACCAGAAGGGCGTCGGGATAGAGCTTTTTGGCGGCCACCATGGAGGCCATGGCGTCAAAGTCGGCGTTGAGGTGGGTGGTGATTACCTCCAGGGTGCGGGGCGCGGCCGCCGGTTTGTGGGTATTCCGGTCGGTCATGGCCGGGGGTGGGATTTCCGGTGCACCAGTTTGAGGCGCGCCGCGTCCAGATGGGTGTAAATCTGGGTGGTAGCCAGATCGGCATGGCCCAGGAGCAATTGCAGGACGCGTAAATTGGCACCCCGGGACAAGAGATGGGTAGCGAAAGAATGCCGCAGGGTGTGGGGGCTCAGGGTCTTGACCCCGGCCTTGAGAGCGTACTGCTTCAGGAGTTTCCAGAAACCCTGGCGGGAGAGTTTGCCGCCCCGCTGATTGACGAAGACGAAGGGGCTCTCCCGGCCCTTCAGCAGGCGGGGCCGGGCCTGGTTCAGGTAGAGCTGCAGCTTTTCCACGGCCAGGGGCACCATGGGCACCACCCGCTCCTTAGAGCCTTTCCCCAGGGGGCGCACTACGCCGCGCCGCAGGTCCAACTGCTTGAAGGTCAGGCCCACCAACTCCGAGACCCGGAGGCCCGTGGCATAGAGGACCTCCAGGAGAGCCTGGTCCCGCAAGCCTGCGGGGGTTGCTGGGTCAGGGACGGCCAGCAGCGAAGCTACGTCTGCCTCTGACATCACCTGGGGCAGCCGCTGGGGCAGGCGGGGGGAATCCAGCAACTCTACGGGGTTGGTCGTGACTTGCTCTTCCCGCTGGAGGAAGCGGAAAAATTGTCGCAGCGCCGACAGGCGCCGGGACCGGCTGCGGGCCGCCAAACCCCGGGCTTCCAGCGCGGCCAGATAACCTTGTAAGTCGGCCAGATCCACCGCCGCCCAAGCCGTCCGGCCCCGGGAGGTGAGAAATTCCCAGAAATCCTGGAGATCCCGGGCATAGGCCGACAGGGTCAAGGGGGCCAGGCCCCGCTCCACCCCGAGATGCTGATAAAATTGATTGAGCGCTGCGTCCATGGTTTGCAAGGGTGTTAATTTGCTATAATTTGCTAAAGATTATACCCTGAGATTCGGAAAAGTATAGCCGCGGCGGGCAGAAAGAATGGTGCGCAGGGGCATGCTACATCTTGGCTGAGAGCTGATAGCTAAAAAATGAGCCAGATCATTTACGGACGGCACCCGGTCCTGGCAGCGCTGCGCCAGCCTGACAACCCCCTGGAGGAGGTCATCGTGGCCCAGAGGGCCGGGGGGGCGTGGCTTCACGAGGTCAAGCGGCTGGCCCGGGCCGCGGGGGTGCGCCTGCGGGTGCAGGAGCGGGCCGCGCTGGATCGCGTCTGCGGCACCCCGAACCACCAGGGGATCATGGCCCGGCGGGGCAGCTACACCTACCGGAGCGAGGTGGAGCTTCTCGATATGGTGGTGGACCTGGCTGCGCCGGCGCTCTTGGTGGCCGCGGACGGCCTCACCGACCCCATGAACCTGGGGAACCTCTGCCGCAGCGCCTTCGCGGCCGGGGCCCAGGGCCTCATTATCCCCAAGGACCGGGCCGCGGGGGTGACGCCCACGGTGGCCAAGGCTGCGGCCGGGGCCCTGGAATACCTGCCGGTCTATCGGGTGACCAACCTGGCCGATTGCCTGAATCGCCTCAAGGAGGCCGGTCTTATCATCATCGGGACGGATGCCGATGCTCCTAACAGCATCTATAACACTGACCTGACCCAGCCCCTGGCCCTGGTCATCGGCAGCGAAGACAAGGGACTGCGCCCGCGGGTGCGCAAGCAGTGCGATTTCGTCGCGTCCATCCCCATGGCCGCGCCGGAGATAGGCTCATTGAACGCCGCCACTTCGGGGGCGGTGGCCCTCTTCGAGGCCCGGCGGCAGCGGATGATTAAAGCTATCGGCTATTAGTTATCAGCACTCTGTCATGAGCATTATTATTTTAGCAGCAGACTTCAACTTTTAGCTGACGGCTGAGAGCTGATCGCTGAAAGCTTCCTAAACCAGACCAAATCGCTTGCCAGCGCTAAAGCCTGAGGGTATCATTCGCCTTATGGGGCGGATCTGGGCATGGCGGGAGGAGACCGCCGGAGCTTTCTGGGCGGAGGCGAGGGCAGTTCTGGAGAAAAACCGCGTCATGGCAGTGCCTACGGAGACTTTTTACGGCCTGGCGGTGAATCCCTTTCGGGAGGAGGCCTTGGCCCGGCTCTTTGCGATAAAAGCCCGGGCTCCGGAAAAACCGGTGCTGGTGCTGGTGGACGGGCCTGAGATGCTATCCCAGGTGGTCCGGGAAGTGCCGGAGGTGGCCACCCGGCTCATGGCGCGCTTCTGGCCGGGGCCTTTGACCATCATTTTCCCGAGCCTGCCCCGACTGCCCCGGTGGCTCACCGGCGGCACCGGGACTATCGGGGTGCGCCAGCCCCGGCAGCGGCTCACCTGCCGCCTGATCACCGAGTTGAGGTTTCCGATCACCGGGACCAGCGCCAACCGTTCCGACCGCCCGCCTCTGGCCCGGGCCGCGGACGTGGCCCGGGAATTCGGCGAAGGAGTGGACCTGATTTTGGACGCGGGTCCCTGTCCGGGGGGATTGCCGTCCACCATCGTGGACGTAACGAGCTCTCCGCCCCGGCTGGTGCGGCCCGGGGCAATTTCGCCGGTGGAGCTGGCCGAGGTTATGCCTGAGATGGAACCGATTTCGGACAAGAGGGGCGCACGGTGAAAGATCCGGTGGTGCTGGCCATTGACCTGGGGGGCACCAATGTCCGCCTGGCCCTGATGAACCCCGAGGGCCAGATTCTCTCCCGCTGGGAACGGGCCACGGCCTCCATGCCCGACCAGGAGGTCCTGGTGTCCACCCTGGCCGGCGATCTCGCTCATGCCGACGAGGAAGCCCGGTCTCAAGGCTGGGAGATTAAAGGGGGCGGCATCGGGGTGCCGGGGCGGGTGGTGCCCGAGGAAGGCCGGGTGGTCTTTTGCCCCAATGTGCCGGCGTTGAATGAGTGCGCCCTGATAGAGCGATTATCGTCCCGGCTGGACTGGCCCCTGTTTCTGGAAAACGACGCCAACCTTTTCGCCTTGGGGGAACACTGGCTGGGGGCCGGAGCAGGCCATGAGCAGATGTTGGGGATCACCCTGGGAACCGGGGTAGGAGGCGGGCTGATTCTCAATGGGCGGTTGTGGGCCGGCACTCAGGGCACCTCGGGGGAAATCGGCCATATGACCATTGACCCGGAGGGCAAAAAGTGCCACTGCGGGAACCGGGGCTGCCTGGAGACCATGGCGTCGGCGTTCTGGACAGTGGCCTGGGTTAAGGAACAACTGGCCCAGGGAGCGTCTTCGTGGCTGCGGGAACTCTATGAGGCGGAGCCGGACGCCATCCGGGGGGAAACCCTGGTGCTGCCGGTATTAAGGAATGATCCCCTGGTGCTGCGGGCCTTTGAGCGGGTGGGTAAGAGCTTGGGCCAAGCTATCGCCGCGGTGGTGCACCTCCTGGGAATTTCCCAGGTAGTCATCGGCGGCCGCTTTGCCCGGGCCTGGGAGGTGTTTCAAGCCCCTTTGCGGGAGGAACTGTTCCGGCGCTTGACCCTGTTTCCCCCGGAGCAGGTGTGCGTCTGCCCGGCCAAACTGGGGGACGACGCCGGCCTGGCGGGCGCCGCCCGCCTGGCTTGGCAGGCGGTTGAGAAGAAATGACTTTGGGGGGAGGGCCGGGGTTCACTTCGGGTTCTGGGAAAAACCTTCTTTAAACTAACCTGATGGACCTGCAAAAAGTTATTTTCACCTCTCATTTTTTCTCTCCCCTCAAAGGGAGAGTGATTTATTGAGAAATGACAATTTGGGACTTTTTACGAATCAATCAAACCCAGAACCCAGAACCCAGAACCTAAAACGCAAAACCTGCCCCTTAAGGAGGCATGACATGGCGACGATTCCCGTGGCCCGGCCCACGTTGGGGGAGGAGGAGGCCGCAGCGGCCCGGCGGGCGATTCTCTCGGGCTGGGTGGTGCAGGGGCCCGAGGTAGAGGCCTTGGAAAAAGAGTTTGCCGCGGCGGTGGGGGCGCCCGTGGCGGTAGCCTGCTCCAGCGGCACCGCGGCCCTGCATCTGGCCCTGATGGGCCTGAACCTGGGTCCGGGAGACGAAGTCATCACCGTCAGTCATTCGTTTATCGCCACAGCCAACGCGGTGCGCTACGTAGGCGCGACGCCGGTATTCGTGGATGTGGAGGCCGAGACCGGCAATATGGACCCCCTGCTGATCGAAGCGGCCATCACGCCTCGCACCCGGGCCATCCTGACGGTGCACCAGTTGGGGATGCCCTGCGACATGGGGCGGATTCTGGCCCTGGCCCAAAAACACCACTTGGCGCTGGTGGAGGACGCTGCCTGTGCGGTGGGTTCGGAGATCAGCCTGGAGGCCGGAGTCTGGGAGCCCATCGGGCGGCCCCGGGGAGACCTGGCCACCTTTTCCTTCCACCCCCGGAAGATCATCACCACCGGGGACGGGGGCATGATTACCGGCCGGGACCCGGAGATCATGGCGCGGCTGGCGAAGCTTAGGACCCATGCCATGTCCCTGTCCACCGCCCAGCGGCACGGGGCCGGCAAGGTGGTGTTCGAAGCCTATCCGGAGGTGGGCTACAATTATCGCTTGAGCGATATTCAAGGCGCGGTGGGCCGGGAGCAGGTGAAGCGTCTGCCCCGGCTGATCGCGCCCCGGCGGGTTCTGGCGGCCCGCTACCACGAGGCTTTCTCCAGGCTTTCCCAGGTTAGGTTGCCCCAAGAACC
>JBAZKX010000037.1:0-11009 GCA_041650575.1 Desulfobaccales bacterium | reverse complement strand
CGGGCACAGAGTGGCGTAAATGCCCCCCAGGATGACGGGCACCCCGGGGAACTGCTCTTTGGCCATTCGGATGGCCGCGGCCACCCCCGGATACCAGTAGGTCATGAGGGAGGTGACCAGGATGGCCGCAGGCCGGGGGACCACAGAGAGCCTCTCCCGAAACACGGCCTCGCTGATACCGTAGCGCCCGTAGCGCCGGCTGATGCCGTTAAGGGCCGGAGGCGCCGGGATGATTTCCTTGGGGTAGCGGCCGGTACCGAAGGGGCCGGGCCGGGCGTGCGGCGTGCCCAGGCAATCCAGCCAATGCACCGCGTAGCCCCGGGATTCGAGCAGCCCGGCCAGATGCAGCATCCCCAAGGGCTGGGCGAAAAAATCGTAGGCCGCGAAATCGTAGATCCACGGATTGATCAGGAGCAGGGCTGGACGGGGCTGGGGCAAGGAAACGACCTCACTTTCTTTTTTGCCTGAATAATACAGGACCTACCCCCGCACCCCGGCCAGAATTTCCCAGATGCGGCCGGTGTCGGCGTTGGCGGGGGTAACCGTGATTTCCAGGACTTCCCGGCTGGCGGGCAGGAGCTTTACCGGGTCTGCGACCCTGAGACCCGGCGCCCAGACAATCTCCCCGCCGTGGGCCACCAGGGGCAGGTGCGGCCTGAGCCAGCGGGGGATTTTGGCATCCACCAGGAAGTCCTGGAGCTTTTTGGGTCCCGGCGCTCCTTGGGGCCAGAAACGGTCCCCGGGCCGCCAGTGCCGCGCTTCAAGCGGCCAGGTAACCCGGTCCGGATCCAGCCAGGCCGCGTCCGGAGGCGGTTTGGAGTCCGCGTCGGAACGGGCTCGCCGAACAAGCCGCCAGCGCCAGCCGGGGGGAGAGAGCACGTCTCCCGGAGAATCCGGCAGCCAGGTGGTCTCCCGGGGAGGGTCCGGCAGGGCCTTGAAGAAGTGCAAAGCCGCGCCCGCCCGGGCCACCCGGACGTCCTCGGCCAGGGAGATCGTTCCGCCGCTGCGCCCACTCCGGGCCAGGCTCAGGAGCGCGGCTACCTGGGGCGCGGTGAGGGTCAAATCCGTGCCGAGGTTTCCCACCCCCAACCTGAGTACCCGCCGTTGCAGGGCCGGCTCCAGGCTCAGCAAGCGGTCCAGGTCCACGGCGAAACAGTCCGCGGCCAGTTTCCGGCTCACCCGGTCCCAGGCCGTGGCCGCGTCCCGGGACAGGATCCGCTCCTCGTCCTGGAGAAGGGCCTGGGTCCGCCAGATGGTCTGGGCCAGGCGGGGATTGAAGTGGCGGGTCAGGTGGGGCAGGAGGTCCAGGCGCACCCGGTTACGCAGGTAAGCCCGGCTCAGGTTGCTGGCATCAACCCGGAAAGACAGGGATTCCTGTTCGAGCCAGGCCAGCAGCACCGCCTTGCCCACGGCCAGCAATGGCCGCACCAGGCCCTCGGGCGTGGCCGGCCACATGCCTTTCAACCCTTCGAGACCGGCCCCCCGCAGCACCCGCAGCCAGAAAAGCTCCACCTGGTCATCGGCGGTGTGACCCAGGGCGATTTTGGTATAGGCGTGATGCCGGCGGGTGTCGCGGAGAAATTGTTGCCTGAGCTTCCGGGCCGCCATCTGGACGGAGAGCCGGTCTCTTTGGGCCGCGGCTTTGACCTCCCCTGCGCCCGTATGGCAAGGGAGATCCAGGCGCCGGGCCAGGTCGGCCACAAATTCGGAATCAGCCCGCGATTCTGCTCCCCTGAGGCCATGGTCAAAGTGGGCCACCCCCAGGTGGAGAGCCCATTCGGAACGCAGACGCACCAACAGGTGCAGGAGGGCCACCGAATCCGGGCCGCCGGAGACTGCCACCAGAACCCGGTCCCCCGGGGTGAACAAACGTTCCCGGCGGGCATAGGCCAGGACCCACTCCGGCAGATCACCCGCCGCAGCCGGGTCTTCCAGAAACCCGGGGCTCACGTCATCGGGGTCGGACAAAGTTTGGCGATTGCCTCCAGAATGGCTTCCTTGGAGAATGGTTTGGCCAGGAAGCGGTCCACTACCACGTCCTGGCCGCTCAGTGCGGTCGAGCTCGGAAGCTCTGAGGAAATCATGAGGATACGACAATTCGGCTGGAAATGTTTCAAACGCCGGGCCACTTCCAGGCCATTGAGGTCGGGGAGGTGATAATCCAACACGGCCACCTGATACCGCTGGGGGAAGTTGCCGGCTGCCAGCTCCTGGTCAAACCTCTCCACGGTGGTGACCCGGTAACCGGCCCGGCACAGGATAGACACCAGGGCTTCCCGGGTCCAGCGGTCATCATCGATCACTAATATCCAGGGGCTCATGTCCAATGCCGGCTCCCAGGGCCGCTAATTTCCTGCCAGCCATTAAGGGTTAACCATTGTTCTGGTCAGATTGCCGTCTTTCCAGGGTAAACGCTTCAGCATAGTTTCCTTAATCTTATCGGACATATCTGCTTTTTGGCAAGTCAGGAACTCGAAGTTTCGGCAGTATCCGGCGCCGGCGGCTCCGACCCCGGCTCATTTTCAACCTCCCGAACCACGGGAAAGGCCAGGTGCACCGCGGCTCCGTGCCCCGCGCGGCTCTCGATCCAGATGCGGCCTTGATTGGCTTCCACCAGGGTCTTGCAGATATAGAGCCCCAACCCCGAACCGTTGTTCTTATGCCGGGAGAGACGGTATTTTTCGAAGAGGTGCTCCTGTTCCTCGGGGGCCAGGCCGCTTCCCGTATCGGCCACGATTATTTCGACTTCATGGCGATCGGCCCCGGGGAGGGCTTTCACCTGAATTTCGCCGCCTTGGGGAGTCGCAGCCAGGGCATTCACCAGCAGATTAGCCAGGACGCGGTCCAGAGAAGGCTCATCCACCGTGATGGGCGGCAGGTCAGGGGCCGGCGCGGCCACCAGGTTGACCCCCTGGTTTTGGGCCAGGGCGCCGAAATGATGGAGCAGCCGCTGAATGATAAAAGCCGGAGGCACCGACTCCGGCCTCAGGGCCAGGCGCCCGGATTCAAAGCGGCTCAAATCCAAGACATTGTGAAGGTGCAGGAGCAGGCCTTCACTGCGTTGGATGATCCCCTGCAGCTTGTGATGGATCTCGGGGGGCAGGGTCTCATCCTCGAGGGCCTCGATGGTCAGCCGTACTCCGGTCAGGGGGGCCTTGATGTCATGGACGATCATGGAGAGAAAATCCGCGTTGGCCGCCACCCGGTCCCGTTCTTCCTGGAGGAGACTGGTCTTTTCCCGCAAGGCCCGGGTCATGGCGTTAAAAGACTCGGCCAGTTCCCCCAGTTCATCCCGGCTGGTCACCGGGATATCCCCGGCCAGTTCCCCTTGCATGGCCTGCCGGGTGCCGTCGGCCAGATGGGCGATCTGGCGGCGCATTCCGGAGGACAGCCAGAAGCTGAGGAGCCCGCCGATGAAGGCGGCTGCACCCCCTACTCCGAAAATGACCAGTTTCAGGGTCAGCAGCGTGGGGTCCAGTTCCCGGCGGCTCACCCCTACCACGATCAGGCTTTCCCAGGGTTTATCCCCTTCTTCCAGGGGGAGATAGGTGATGGTATAATCCTCTTTCCCCAGTTGCAGTTGCTGGATGCGTTCCAAAGGCCCTATGCCGCTGGCCGCCAGGTCGCGGTGGTGGCGGAGTTGGTTCAGGGCGCTCTCCGGCAGGTCTTTAAAGGAATTGACCACCAGGCGATTGCCGTAGAACATGGCCACCTCGGCTCCCGGGCGAGACAGGGACTCCACGAAGCCCCGGTCAATGAGGAGCCCGGTAAGGACCACCCCCACCACCTTATCCTCGTAACGAATGGGGGCGGAGGCGCTGAGCGCGATGGAATCCTGCCAATGGGTCATACGGGAGGCCTCTTTGCCCTGGAGGCCGGCTCGAACCAGGGGATTGCTCGAGATATTGACTCCCAGGGCCCCGGGTTCGTGGGCCCGAACCTGGATGACTCCCTGATAGTCGGTAATGGTGAGGATGTGGAGGCCGGTGGCCTTCATCATGGGGGTCGCCAGACGCCGCAGCGCTTCGGAGTTGCCGGTGGCCAGCAGTTCCCCATAGGTGGGGTTATCGGCCAGGAGGCTGGCCGCCTGCGCCACCCGTTGAATCTTGCCCCGGTATTCCGCCAGCACCAGCCGGGCCACCAGTTCCACCCGCTGGCGGTGCCATTCCAGGATTTGCCGGGTAGCCAGGTACTGGATCACCAGGAGCAGGCCCACCAGGGCCACCAGCAGGGAAAACAGGGTGACCCCTAAGAGCTTACCGCCGACTTTGCTCTTCCGCCACATAAGGGAAATAATAGCATATTCCGCCAGATAGGGGAATGGGAGCCTTCTGGTGACCTAGATCGCAGGCTGAGGTTGGGGAAGGTTGCGGGTCTGGGAAGAACGCTGCACCGGTCCGGGGCGCGCCGCGCCCCGGGCTGGTTTTAGGCGGCGTAGAGAGACAACAGGCCGGCCTGGGTCCGGGACTTATCGTCGTTTTCCAGGGGCATGACCTGGCGAATGCGGCCGGCGTCATAGACCACCACGGTCTGGGCCAGGGCGGCCACGTCTTCCGGATCGTGGGTGATCAGAATCACCGGGACTTTAAAGCGCGCCTGGACCTTGAGGAGTTCCCGGCGCATCTTGGCCCGCAGCAGGGCATCCAGGGCCGAAAAAGGCTCATCCAGGAGCAGCAGACTGGGACGGCGGATGAGGGCCCGGGCCAGAGCCACCCGCTGGCGCTGCCCGCCGGAGAGGTCCCGGGGCAGGCTGTCCCTGAGGGAGGTCAGCTCAAAGATATCCAGGACCTCCTCCAGGACCAGCCGATCACCCCGGGGCAGGTACCAGGGCCAGCCCTTTTTCAACCCGAAGGAGACGTTCCGGGCCACGGTCAAATGGGGAAAGAGGGCGTAATCCTGGAAGACGTAACCCACGTCCCGGTCGCGGGCCGGCACCCGAATATTTTGGACGGCATCGAAGAGAACCCGCTCCCCCACCAGGATGCGCCCCGCATCCGGGGTGGTCAGGCCCGCAATAGCTTGCAGGGTGAGGCTCTTGCCGGCGCCCGAAGGACCGAACAACACGACGATGTCCTGATCGGAGGCAAACGCCACCTCCAGGTTAAAGACCCGCTGCTCCGACCACAACCGTTTCTTGATGTCTATCTGGATGTTCATCATTTAGCCAATTAGATAGGCCATCGGCTGCCAATGGCCGCTCCTTGGGAAACAGGGCCTAGGGCTTCCCGAAGCCATAGCGTTGAAAGATCTCCTGGGCCTCCGGGCTCACGACAGAATCCAGGAAGCTCTGGGCCAGGGGTTGCTTCGGGCTTGCCGCCACCAGGGCTACCGGATAGACAATGGGTTGGTGCCCCTGAACCGCGGTCACCGTTTTCACCTTTCCCTTGGCAATAGCGGCATCGGTGGCGAAGACAAACCCGGCGTCCACTTCCCCCCGGCTGACATAATCCAGCACCTGGCGGACTGATTCCCCGTAAATGAACTTGGGCGTCAAGGTCTCCCACAACCCTGCTTGGGTCAAGGCCTCCCGGGTGTAGCGCCCCACCGGCACGGTGTCGGGATTGCCCAGGGCCACGCGTTTGACTTCAGCCGAGGCCAGATCCTTAAGCGCCGCCAGAGAGAGACCGGATTTTTCCGGCACGATGAGCACCAGGGTGTTGCTCACAAAATTTTTCCGGCTGGCCGGCGCGATCAGTCCCTTTTCCTGGGCCTGGTTCATAGTCTTCTGGTCCGCGGACGCAAACACGTCCACCGGGGCGCCCTGGGCGATTTGCTGGAGCAAAGGGCCGGACGCGGCAAAATTAAAGATAACTTTGGTACCCGGATGCCGCTTCTCGAAGCTCTTGCCGATTTCCGGAAAGGCGTTGGTAAGACTGGCGGCGGCGGAAACGATCAATTCCTGGTCGGCATGAACCGGCGCCCCCCAGAGAACCAAGGCCCCCAACCAGAGGACAACGAGCATCTTAATTTTCGTCATAACACCCCCCAAGGTTCACATATACTTGATTTTTAAAGCCTTTCCCGAGACCAGCAGGATAGTGAGGCACACGCCGGAGATGATCATCACCAGGATCGTGGCCGTCTGGTCATTGCCGGCCTGGAAGGCGTCATAGACGGCGATGGACAGGGTTTGGGTCTTGCCGGGGAGATTGCCGGCCACCATCAGGGTGGCCCCGAACTCGCCCATGGCCCGGGCGAAGGCCATCATGACGCCGGCCAGGATGCCCCGCCAGGCCAGGGGCAGGGAGACCCGGAGAAAGACCCCGGCCTCTGAGGCGCCCAGGGTGCGAGCGGCGTTTTCCAGTTCGGGGTCCACGCCTTCAAACGCGGCCCGGGCCGACTTGTAGATCAGGGGCAGAGACACCACCGCGGCGGCCAGCGCCGCGCCCTGCCAGGTAAAAATCAGGGAAATCCCCCAGGTCTCCTGGAGCCAGCGGCCCAGCCAACCCTGGCGGCCGATCACCACGATGAGGTAATAGCCCAGAACCGTGGGCGGCATGACCAGGGGCAGGGTGCAGAGCGAGTCCAAGCCCTCCCGGCCCCAAAACCGGCTCCGGGACACCAGAAAGGCCAGGATCACCCCGACGGCAAAGGTCCCCAGGGTCGCCACCCCGGCCACCTTTAAGGTCAACCATAAGGGGGTCAGTTCCACTCCGACAGGCACGATGCCACCCCACTTTCCTTAGGATAAGGTTTATTTAGGATAAGGGGCAAGTTTCATACCATCAAGACCGATTATTAACATAACTATCTATATTTAATCATTTAAGAGATTTTGCGGCGTAAATTCAACGTAGCCGTTACTCTTATTAATTATACTAAAACGTATTATTTACTAATGCTATTGTATCTACTTATTACATTATCGTATAGTTTCCGAACCCCAATCCAGCCCCGGGAAATCATTTTCCAAAGGGGCACTTTGGAAAGGTGCAGCTCTTGCATTCCAGGCAGAAGGCCCCGTGGCTCAGTTTGGCCAGGTCCCGCCGGGAGGGGAACAGGCCGGCCAGCAACCGGGGCAGCAGCAAGTCGAAGCTGGTGGTTTTGAAATACAGGGCGCAGGCCGGCACGCCCATGACCTGGACCGGGCCGATCCGGGCCAACAGCGTCATGGCCCCGGGTAGGATGGGAGCCCCATAGATAAGGTCCGTAGCCCCCGCCTCCATCAAGCCCTGGCGGGTGACGTCATCGGGGTCCACGGACAGGCCCGCGGTGGTCACCAACAGATCGATGCCGGCGTCCAGGAGGTCTTGCACTCCCCTACTGATGGCCCCCTTATCGTCGGGGACGATCAGGGATTTGACCACCTGCCCCTGGAACTTTTCCACCTTGGCGGTGATGATGGGGATAAACCGGTCTTCCACCAACCCCAGGAAGACCTCGGTGCCGGTGACCAGGACCCCCACCCGGGGTCGGCGCAACGGCAACACTTTAAACAAGGGGCCCTCTTCCAGGACTGCCAGGGCTTTCAGATAATCGGCCCGGGCCAGAAACAGGGGAATAGCCCGGGTGGCGCCCAGGGGCCGGCCCTGAGCCAGGAGGGAGTAGCTGCTGCGGCTGGCGGCCACCACGCCAGGCACCAGGTTGAACCTTTCCAGGCGGGCCTCATCCACTACCAGCAGGCCGTCCTGGGCCGCCAGCAGGTTAATCTTGCCTTCCCGAGGCTGATCCGTAAAGGTCACGCCCTCGCCGGCCAGGCCCCGGGCAAAGCCCAGGGCGGCCTCGTCTTCATGCACCCACTCCGGCCCGGGGCCGTCGTCGCCCACCACGTAGAGGTGGTGCCGGCCCATCTGCTGGAGGCGGCAGAGATCCCCCGCGCCGATGACCTCGCCCTGGCGCACCGCCGGCCCCTTGCTCAGACCGGGGACAATCTGGGTCATGTCGTGCAGGGCGCGCCGTCCCACGGCCCGCTCCAGGGGCACGGCCTGAAGCAAGGGAGCCTCCGCTCCGCCCTGGTCCTCCACATAAGGCACCTCTCCCTGGCAGCCCCGGCAGATCCCCCCATCCTGGGCCGGATAGGCCTCCCGGCACAGGGGGCATACGACTATGGGGCCTCGATGCCGGCGCTTCAGAAAATGCGGGCGGATCCGGATGGACCGCCAGCTCAGAACCTGGGGGCCGGCTTCTCTGATCTGGGCCAGGAGGAGTTCCTTATCCTGCTCGGCTTTGGGTTTGAGCTTGAGGTACCAGTTCTTGATTTCGGGCCAGGGGTCCACTTTGGCCGGGTCCAGCCAGACCCGAACCCCTTCCCCTTGATACTTATCGTAGAGGTTGACGGCAAAGCGGCCCAGGTTGACCACTTTGAGCCAGCCGTTGCCGATGGTGCAGGGGGTGAGGAGTTGCACCGCATCCGGGAGGCAGGCGCGGGTCTCGCAGATGGCGTCAAAGAGCCCGCCTTCCGGAAGCTGGCGCAGGGCCGTATCCACCATAAAGCCGCCGATGACCAGCCCCGGCGCCACGTTGCCGTGAAAGTTCTTGACCAGGCGCAGATACGCATCGAACTCGTAAGGGCCGATCTGCATGGGTTTAGCTTGATTATCCGCCATCATCTTCTTCCGTCGCCCTTCCCAGGTTCAGCCCGCCCACCGGGGAGGCCGGGGCCTGGCCGTTATATTTTCAAAAGAATAGCGCTTGGCAAAAAATGAGGAGAAGCTAAGGTTCCCCTCCAGAGATGACCATCTCCTACTCGCTCGTTATATTCTATATCGAAGAGCGCAAGCTCTCGCAAGGATTTTTTTGCGGCAGCCAGGCCCCAGTGCTTCGGGCTGCAAGGTCCCCTTTGCAGCCCCCCGGGGGCGGGGCCCCCGAGGGATCATCACTTGGTTGGCAAACTAGGCCGCTTTGCTCAGATGAACGGCGCAGACCTTGTATTCCGGGGTCTTGGTCACCGGGTCCAGGGCGCAGTTGGTCAGCCGGTTGGCGGCGTTTTCCAGGTAATGCAGCGGAATGAACACCACCCCCGGTTTGACCCGCTCGGTCACCCAGGCCTTGGCCATAATAGTCCCCCGACGCGTCGTGGCCCGGACATGCTCCCCAGGCTGGATCTCCAACCGCTTGGCGTCGTGAGGATGGATTTCGACAAATACCTCGGGGTTCTCCCGGTCCAGGGTCGGGCAACGCCGGGTCATGGTGCCGGTGAGATATTGGGTAAAGATCGTCCCGGTAGTCAGCCACAAAGGATATTCGGCGTCCGGCGTCTCCGCCGGCGGCCTAAACTCAATGGCGTGGAACAACCCCTTGCCCCGGGCGAACTTATCCTTGTGTAGATAGGGGGTGCCGGGATGGTCCGGAGTGGGGCAGGGCCAACAGAGGCCTTTCTCCTCCAGGCGGGGGAAACTCATCCCGCCATAGGAGGGAGCCAGGCTGGCGACCTCATTGAAGATCTCTTCCCCGGAGTTGTAATGCATGGGATAGCCCATGCGGGTGGACAGCTCCTGAATGATTTCCCAGTTGGCTTTTCCCTGCATGGGCGGGATGGCCTGGCGCACCCGCTGCACCCGGCGTTCCGAGTTGCTGAAGGTGCCGTCACATTCCGCAAAGGACGCCGCGGGCAGCACCACATGGGCCAACTCCGTCGTGGGCGTGGGGAAGATATCCATGACCAGGAGGAATTCCGCCTGCTCCAGGCATTTCTGCACCTGGTTGGCGTCCGGATAGCTCACCACCGGGTTGGCCCCGAAGACCACGAGGGCCTTAACCTTTCCTGATGGGATAGCCTGGATCTGCTCAACCATCGTCAGCCCCGGGGTGGGGGACAACTTGGCGTTCCAGGCGGCTTCGAACTTCTTCACGTTATCCGGCACCGTGATGTACTGATAGCCGGGGAAGACGTTAGGCAAGGCCCCCATGTCGCAGGCGCCCTGGACGTTGTTCTGGCCCCGGATGGGGTTGACTCCGGTGGACGGCCGGCCGATGTGGCCGCAGAGCATGGCCAGGTTGGCCAGGCTCTTGACGTTGTCGGTGCCGCAGGTGTGCTGGGTGATGCCCAACACGTAACAGATGGCGCTGGCTTCGGCCTTGGCGTAAATCTCCGCCATGCTGGTAATGGTGTCGACGGGCACGCCGGTGATCTCGGACACCCGTTCCGGCGGATACTTTTCGATCATCGCCACCAGAGCTTCGAACTGCTCGGTGCGTTCCTCAATAAAGGCCTGGTTATGCCAGCCGTTTTTGTAGATCACGTGCATCATGCCGTTGATGAGGGCCACGTCGGTCCCCAGGTTATGCTGCACGTGAAGATGCGCCAAATGGGCGAGTTGGGTCTTGCGCGGGTCAACCACGATGAGCTTGGCGCCCTTGCTTAAGGCGCGCATCATCCGCATGGACGCGATGGGGTGAGCCACGGTGGTATTCGTCCCGATAGCAAAGATACAGTTGGCGTCTTCCAGTTCCCGGAAGGAATTGGTCATGGCGCCACTGCCGAAGGCGGCGGCCAGCCCGGCCACCGTAGGCGCGTGTCAGAGACGGGCGCAGTGATCGATGTGATTATGACCGAACACGGCGCGGGCAAATTTCTGAAAAACATAGGTCTCTTCGTTAATGCACCGGGCCGAGCCCGTAAACACTACGCTATCGGGCCCATAAGTATCTTTGATCCGGCGCAACTCCGCGGCGGCATGATCCAGAGCCGCATCCCAGGAGACTTCCTTCGCTACCCCGTTCTGGCGGATCGTGGGGCTGAGCAGCCGGTCTTTATGCTGGACGAATTCGTGCACATTCCAGCCTTTGATGCAGAGGCTGCCTTCGTTGGTGGGGCCGGTTTTTGACGGCAAGGTGCCGATGATCTTACCATCCAGCACCTCAAAGACGAGATTACACCCCACTGCGCAGTATGGACAGGTGGTGAGAACGGATTGGAAATCCATGATGCCTCCTACCGTTATAGTTTACCGAGAATAGCGAGCGGATAAAAAAATGTCTTCCCGGTTTTAGCCCAGACCCTTGAGACTCCTTACCACTTTAGCATAAATCTCGGTATCTTCGATGGAGAATAACGAAATTCGCCGCCC
>JBAZKX010000036.1:0-11151 GCA_041650575.1 Desulfobaccales bacterium | reverse complement strand
GCGCCGAGCCGCGGGAAATCGCGGTCAGTTCGCGGCCGATGTCGTCCCACCTGCCCTGACTCATAAGAAGGAATCATGGCGCAATTCAACTTGAAAGCCTGGCTGGACGCCTTCTACCAGCATCTTGACCCCAAATACAAAAAGTATCTTTGGATAGCTGCGGTGCTGATTGCGGTGATGGGAGTGCTGTTCATCGGCGTGAGCAAAACACCTCCCAAGAAGCCGCCTGCTGAATCCAAGACGGCCAGAAACATTTTCGGCGGGGGAGACAAATCGCATTTTGCAGTGGTCCAGGTGAACTCGAAATTGGAGCAGATGGAACGCGAGAACAAAGAGCTGCGGGACAAAGTAGAACGCTTGAGCGACAAGAAGGCGCAGGAGCCGGCCCTCGATCTGGGCAAGGTGCAGTCGGAGGTCGCCAAGCAGGTGCAGCAGCAGTTGGCCAAGCTGGAAAAGCTGGAACATGAGAAAAAGAAACCCGAGGCCCAGAAGGAAGGAACTCATAAAGAACCATCCGGTCAGAAAACTCCAGCCGGGGCCGGGGCCCATAAGCGGGGTCCGCAGGTGGCCGATAATAAACCAGGACCCTATGCGGGGGCCAAACCCAGGTCGGCGGGTGGCCCCGGCGTCCCGGTGGCCTCCACGGCCCCTGAGATCAGGGTGATCGCCGCCTCATCGGAAAGCAAGGATCGGATGCAGTTCAAAGACGAGAAGAAAAAAGACCAAGACCAGGGCATCGAGACTTTTTTGCCAGCGGGAAGCATCTTTTCCGGCACTTTGATCACCGGCCTAGACGTCTCGTGCGGCAAGAGTTCCAAGAAAGACCCGTTTCCGGTTTTGCTGAGGATCAAGAAAGAAGCGATATTACCGAACATGTACCGGGCGGACGTCCGGGAGTGTTTTCTGATTGCGGCCGGCTGGGGGGATTTGGGGTCGGAGCGGGCCTATCTGCGGGCGGAGCGGTTGAGTTGCATCCGGGAGGACGGCAAGGCCATCGAGACCAAGATCGACATGTACGCGGTGGGCGAGGACGGCAAGGCCGGGGTGCGGGGCCGGGTGGTGAGCAAGACCGGGGCCTTATTGAGCCGGGCGCTGCTGGCCGGCTTCATGCAGGGCTTCTCGCAGATCTTTACCAAACAGCCGGTGTTGCAGATCGGCACCGGCGCGGCTCAGAAGGAGGCGCCGTTCCAGTCCATGCTGAGCAAGGATTCCATGCAGAGCGCCGGGTTGTCAGGCACCGGGTCGGCCTTGGAGCGCTTGTCGAAATACTATCTGGACATGGCCAAAGACATCTTTCCGGTGATTGAAATCGATGCCGGCCGGGCCATAGATTTCGTCTTGATCAGCGGCAAAGGCCTTAAGCTGCAAACCCGAAAAGCGGAGCGGTAAGATGAAGATGGCGATGCCGCTGGCGCTGTTGCTGGTCTTATTGGGGTGTGCCGAGCATCAAGCATCACTTCCGCCTGCCGTCCTGGTGCGGGAGGTAGAGCCGCCACCCCTGCGCTATCAGATCAAGTATCAAAACCGCGGCCTCCAGGTGGTTCCAGACTTTGCGGGTATAGACCGAAATGGCGAGTTCGTGGTGGTGCCGGTGATCCCCGAAGAGCGGCGTTATGGTTTCGGTGGTCCTGTTGGCCTCTTGGATAATCGCAGCGGCGCCGGGAACCTCGTACGACAGAGGCAATAGATCAACCAAGGAGACTTTCATGAAATCCAAAGCAACCCCCTTATATTCGGCCATCATCGTATTGGTCAGTCTTATCCTGGTCTTTCTGATCCTTGGCTTGCGGATATCATCAGCCCGGGCCGAGTCGCCCTTTGGCGGCATCAAGACGGTTAAAAATCTGCCCATCCAGGGAGTCAAACTGATCGAATCCGACAAGGGCACGTTTTTCGTCTCGGAGAATGGTCGGTTTGCCTGGAAAGGGCCAATCTACGACCTTTGGAACGGCAAAAACGTGGCCACCATCGAGGATGCGGACACGGTGGTGAACCACATCGACATCAAGAAGATCGGGCTGGACCCGGACAAGTTAGCCACCTTGACCCTGGGGAAGGGGGATAAAGAGGAGATTATCTTTGTCTCCACCGATTGTCCCCACTGCCGTGATCTCTTGCAGCAGGCGGTGAAGTTGGGGGAACAGTACCGGTTCAAGGTGGTGATGGTTCCCATGGGTCAGAAGAGCATGGAGCACACCAAGCAAATATTATGCACTAAAGACCAACAGGCTTCGCTCCAGGCCCTGGTGAGCGGCAAGTTCGAAGCTTTAGGCTCGGGGGAGTGCGGCTCTGATCTGCAGCCTTTGCAGCACACCCTGGTGGCAGCGCGCATCCTGGGTCTGCGGTCGGTGCCATTTATGATCCGTCACGACGGCAAGGTGCAGACCGGGGCGGTGAAGGATTTGGCGGTCTGGCTGGCCGGCAATGATCCGGCTAAGGTGTTGGGGCAGGTCAAGACCAAGGAAAAGGAGGCCCAACAGTGAGAACGGTTCTTTTATGGGCGGCCATAACAATATTGCTGTCGGGGTGTTCGGCGAGTTATTCCTGCAAAGGGTATCCCGAGACGGTGCAATGTAAATCGGCCCGCGAGGTCTATGAGTTGACCAACAACCGGGATTCCCTGGAAAAGCCCAAGAACTCGCAGAACACCGATTGTCCAGAGTGCGGGGATAACCCTGGCAACCCGGGCAACCGGCAGAATCTGACCCCGGCTGCAGCCGCTTCTATGGAAGCGGTGCAGGGGTTAGGATATGTCGGCCCCATGCCGCTGCGTTCCCAGGCCAAGATTATGCGGGTTTGGATGGCTCCCTGGGAAGACCTCGACGGCACCTTGCACATGCCCAACTTTATGTATGCGGAAGTGCAGGACCGGCGGTGGAGCATCGGAGAGCGGCGCATGCAAGTGGCGCCAACGATTACGCCGCTGTTGGACCGGAGCTTACCGGAAGCTCCTGCACGAACTCAGAGGCCTCCGGCTAAGACACAGGGTGGCAAGGGGCAGAAGCCTAAGGACCTGTCGAGTCTGGATCTGGCTCCCCCGAAGGAAAATCCCCATCCCGCCCCGACCCTAGACACCAAGATAGACCCCGGAAAATCGAAAAACACCCCTCAAAACGCCTTTTTCAATCGCAAGACCGGGCAGATGAAGCAGGATAATTTATTTGGAACAGAGTGACACGCCCTATTGGGCGATTAAACCAAAGGAGGTTGGTAAGATGTTTAAGGAGCAGTTAAAAAAGGCTTATATCTTTTCCGGAATCGCTCTGGCTTTGTTCGTGGCCGGCCTGCTGATTCCCGACCTGGTTCAGGCGGCGTCCACCAGCGGCCCGCTGTCGGACGTGTACACCAGTCTGACGGAATGGACCCAGGGTAACGTCGGCAAGACCATTTCCCTGGGGATGATCCTGGTTGGCATCGTGGGCGGGATCGCCCGCCAGAGCCTCATGGCCTTTGCCACCGGCATTGGCGGCGGCCTAGGCCTGTACAACTCCTCGACCATCATCGACACGGTATTCAGCGCCACCCTGCATGCCGGCATGATTCATTAAGATGTGGCCATTCAGCCTAAAAAGGGATCGGATGGGCCAGCTTTTCCCGGTCCTGGCCTATGATCCGAAAGAGTTCATCTTCCACCTGGAGAAATCGTCCCTGGGGTTCGGTTTTCTGTGTGCGCCCGTGACCGGGTGCGACGACCGAATGTTCGAGAGGTTCAACAATCTTCTGAACCTGTCGTGGCCCACGGAGACGATTCTCCAGTTTTGTTTATGGGCCGGTCCCGACCTGGTGCCGGAGCGGATACTGCTGTCTGATGGCGATGATGATTCGGAAGGGGTCTCGCAAAAGGAACAGGTCTCGGAAGTCTTGCAGGAGGTGCGGGCCAAGCGGGTGGAGTATTTGCGCCGGGGTGCGGAAGAGCCTTTTGACAGCACCGGCCTGATGCTGCGGGACCTCAAGCTGGTGGTCACGGCACGCTGGCCTGTAGCCCAATTTCCTCCTTCCGAAAAAGTGGCCCGGGAGGCCCTGGAGTTGCGGGATGCGGCCCTGGAGACCCTAAAAACCTGCGGTTTCCGGCCGCGGCTGTTCAACGTGGAGGACTATATCCGGTTCATGGAGACCATTCTTAACTGGTCGCCTGGGGCCGGGTGGAGGCAGTTTACCGAAGCGCAGTATGATCCCGGCCGGCTGATTCAGGACCAGTTGGCAGACTTTGAGACCGATTTGCGGGTGCATCGCCGGCATCTCACCCTGGGGGGCCAGGTAGTAAAAATAATGTCGCCCAAGCGGATTCCCGAGAGCACCTCTTTCGGCCTGGCGCAGCGATACTTGCTGGACCCCCTGACCGGCAGCCGGGGAGTGCGCGAGAACGTGCTGATTACCGGCAACGTTTATTTTCCCGATATGGAAAGGCTGCGGGGCAAGTTGGAGAAAAAGCGTCAGTGGGTGACCAACCAGGCCTTCGGGCCGATGCTGAAGTTCGTTCCCCGGCTGGCCAAGAAAAAAATATCCTATGACATCCTCTTCGAGTCCCTGGATGGCGGGGACCGGCTGGTGAGGCAGTCGCTGACCGCGGCCCTTTTTTGCCAACCTGAAAACGTCAGTGGTGCGGTGGCGAACATGCAAGCGTTTTGGCGGGAGTCGGGCATCCAGCTCCTGGAAGACGGGTTTATCTCTCTGCCGTGGTTTCTCAACAACCTGCCCTTCGGAGCCGAGCCGGAGGCCGTGACGCAATCGAATCGTTACCGCACCATGACCTCTCGCCAGGCCCTGGTCTTCATGCCGGTCTTCGGGAGTTGGAAAGGCACTCAAACTCCGGCCATGCAGTTCATCGGCCGGGACGGGCAAGTGATGTATTTTGACCTGTTCGATTCCACGACGAATTACAACGCGGTGATTGCGGCCCAGAGCGGCAGCGGCAAGAGTTTTCTCACCAACGAGATCATCATGCAGTACCTGTCCTTGGGGGGCCGGGCCTGGGTCATTGACATCGGGCGGTCCTATGAGAAGTTGGCCAATGTCCTGGGTGAGACCTTCATAGTTTTCGATGCCAAATCGGATATTTGTCTGAATCCCTTTAGTATCGTCCAGGATTACAACGAGGACGCCGACGCCCTGGTGGGCCTGTTGACGGCCATGGCGGCTCCGACCGTGCCGCTGGATGATTTTCAGACCTCGGGGTTGCGGCGGGTGCTCAACAAGGTCTGGCTGCATGAAGGCCAGGAGATGAGCATAGATTCGCTGGCCCGGGCCTTAAAGGATGATCCCCCTGCCAGCCCGGGCGACACCAGGATCAATGACATCGGTGAGCAGCTGTACCCCTTTACTTTGAAAGGCGAATACGGCCGGTTTTTTAACGGGCAAAACAACGTTGATTTTCAGGGTCGCTTGATCGTCATCGAGTTGGAAGAGCTCCGGGGTCGCAAGCAGTTGCAACAGGTGGTGCTCCTGCAAATGATCTTTCAAATTCAGCAGGAGATGTACCTGGGCGAGCGCAATCGCCGGAAGATCGTGATCATTGACGAGGCCTGGGACCTTCTTACCCAGGGTTCCGCCGCCAAGTTTATCGAGCACGGCTATCGCCGATTCCGCAAGTATGGGGGTGCGGCCATAGTCATCACCCAGTCTATCAACGACTTGTACAACTCCTCCAGCGGGGAGGCGATTGCCGAGAACTCGGCCTGCAAGATCCTGTTGGGCCAGGCCCCGGAAACCATTATGAAGCTGGAAAGGGAAGGCCGGCTGGATGTGGGAGGAGATTACGGCTTTGCACTTCTCAAGAGTCTGCACACCGTGCCGGGGAAGTATTCGGAGCTCTGCTTCGTGAGCCAGCAGGGGATGGGGGTGGAACGGCTGTACGTGGAGCCGTTCAAGCAGTTGCTCTACTCCACTAAGGCCGAAGATATTAACGCGCTTAAGCAGTTGCAGCAGGACGGCATGAGCTTAATGGAGGCGATCAACACCCTGACGGCCCAGCGGGAGGCTGCGTGACGACCTGGTGGCGGCGCCTGGTGCGGGTAAAAAGGCCCTGGCCGGTATTCATTGGGCAATGCCTGGCCCTTCTAGCGGTGGCGTACACCTTGGGGTGGTGGTTTTCGAACCTGTATGAATTTGGTATTGCCCAGGGCAAACCCTGTATGCTCGGCAGGGTTTACTTCATTGAGCGCCGGGTCGAGGGTCGGATGCCGCCGGACTTTCATCGGGGCGACTTGATCGTGTTTCGCACTGATAAAAGGACGGCCCCCTATTATCAGCCGGGGACCAGGTTCGTTAAGGTGGTGCGGGGGTTGCCGGGGGATCGGGTGCATATCGACTCGGCGGGAAAGGTGGAAATCACCGGGGAAGACTATCGTTTCGAGAACGCCCTGGAGTCTCAGGTGGTGGACCTTCTGGTCAAAGAAAGCGCCGGCAACGGCACGGGCTACCCGCTAAAGACGGGCGATTTCGCAGTGGACTATACTATTCCGGCCGGGGGCTATTTTGCCATGGGCACCTTGCCGGACAGCTACGATTCGCGGTATTGGGGCCTGGTCATGATAGACCAGGTGGTGGGCAAGGGACTGGCCGTGTGGGGCCGCTAAAAAAATTTCTCGTGGGCGTTAGCCCTTAAGCAAGGAGGAGTTATGCCAGAAGCATTGCAGAAGAGTATTCCCCCAAAATCATTCCCAAAATCATTGGAGATCCATTCCATGGATCAATTGGAGTTAACCGCGATTCAGGCTAACATCCGGCGCTACGGCTGGCAGTCCCTGGCGGTACGCCTGACGTCCATCGTACTAGCGTCCTTTTTTATTTTGTGCGGGAGCTATCTGGGCTGGCAGGTGTTCCCGACCTCGTTCCGGATCTGGCCGGTGGTGGTCCTGTTTCTTTTGTGGATGCTGGACGGCCACTACAAGCTGATGCAGAGCAAATACGTGGACCTGTATCCCAAAGCCCTGGACGGAACCTTCACCAATCTGGCCGTCAATGTGGAGGACAAGTACAACGTCTCTTCCCTGTGGCGGCCGATGACCATGGCGCCCTATGTGACGCTCATCGTGCTGATTGCCTTGGCCAACCTGGGGTTTTAAGGAAAGGAGGTGATCCGGAAAGAAACCTCATTGGGAAAGGAGGTGAAGGGCACAGGTAAATTGGGCTAAAAAATGCGAAGGAGGTTAAAAGTTATGAGGGCGAGAATATCCGGCACAATGCTTGTTATCCTCGCCCTCGGTGTTTGGGCGGGGCACGACCAGGCCCAGGGTGATGCGGCAGCGGAGATCGCCCGGCAGACCCCGGCCCGGATAGAGGAGTTTCAGGAACTGGCTAAAGGCATCGCCCAGGGAAAGTCAGCCCGTCTGGAAGAATTTCAGGAACTGGCCGCCGAAATGGCCCGCAAGGAGCGCACCCGGGTTAAAGGCCAGGCAGAAGAGATGGCGCCTTCGCCTGCCCCTGCCGGCAACAGGATGTTGCTCTTCGTTACACTCGGGGATAAGCCGGAAGATAATGTTGAGGCTAATCGGCGGATGCTGAAAGAGATCCAGGAAATTTCCCCCGATGCAGTGGTGGTGTTGCGGGGGCTGCCTAAAGGCTCCCGGACCCTGGGGGACCTTTTTAAATATATCCGCCAGATCACCGGCAAGGAAGGCCCTGCCCTCATGTTAAATCCGGTGCTTTTTCGGCGTTATGCCGTCAGTGTGGCCCCGACTCTGGTGTATGAAAGGGACGGGGCGGCTGTAGCCTGGGCCCGGGGGATCGTCAATTCTCAATGGTTACGCCGGCGCGTGGAACAGGATAAAGCCTTCGGGGACCAAGGCAAATGGGGCCAGACAGTCGATATTGCTGAGCGAGATTTTATCGACGAAATGAAACCACGCCTGGCGGGGATAGACTGGCAAACCAAGAAGGACCAAGCAGTAGCCAATTACTGGAAAAAGCAGCGGTTTTTAGATTTACCCAAGACCAAGGAAGAGAAGGTTTTTTATTTGGATGCAACTTACAAAGTGGAACAAGACTTCATCCTGCCGGACGGCAAGGTTATTGCCCGGGCCGGCCAGAAAATAGACATGTTCAAGATCGTGCCCCCCACCTTCATGCTGGTGGTCTTTGATGCAGCCGACTCCAAGCAGGTGGAGTGGGCGGTGGCCACCGGCAAGGAGCATGGCGGCAAATATCGAGTGAAGTACATCGCCACCAGGATTCCCGATGTAGAGCGCGGCTGGGATTCTTTGGAGGGATTACAAGAGGCCCTGAGGTCCCCGGTGTATTTATTGAACGCGCCGGTGCAGGACAGCTTCAAGCTGGCGCATGCGCCCAGCACGGTGCGGTTTGATAAGGCGAAGCATAAATTCGAGGTTAAAGAATGCGTCGTAAAATAGCCGTTCTCCTGATTTTTACCCTGCTGTTTTCCTCAGCGTGTCCCGCGCATGGGAGCAACGTCTGCCCCGACGCCAAGTTGTGGTCCCAGAGGTTATTTACCGATATATGTTGGGACTGCATCTTTCCCATTTCAATTGGTGGGGTTGCCATGGGCGGCGGGACCGACAATGCGCCCAGCGGCCGGGCCAGTAGCCAATTCTTATGTATGTGTGAGGATGGCGGTCCCATGATGATCAGCATCGGGACCCCTATCGGGCTCTGGGAACCAGCCCGCTTGGTTGAACTTACCAGACTGCCTTATTGTTCCCCGACCCTGGGGGGCCTGCGCCTGCAAGTAACCAATTCCCGGTTGTTGGGCGGCACTTCCCAGGCCGAGGGAGACGATAGCGATCTGACCTTTTACAACTATCATTACTTCGCTTTTCCCCTGTTGATTATCATGGAACTATTAACCATGGCGGAGTGTAGTGCCGATGGTTTCATAGACTTCGACCTGATGTATCTGTCGGAACTGGACCCCACCTGGAATGATGACGAACTCAGTTTTTACACCACGCCCGAGGTGACGCTGTTCGCCAACCCCTTTGCGCAGATGGCGTGTTTGGGCGATGCCGCCCTGGGTTTGGCCGGGCGGAGCCTGGAGACCCTATTTTGGTGCGCGGGCAACTGGGGCGGGTTGTATCCCTTTACGGGGAACATCCTCCAAAATGAATCTCGCCCTCTGGTCACCAGTTTGGCAGGGGCCAGGGCCATAGCGGCTCTGCATCGGCGGGCGCTGGCCTGGAAGACCATGGGGGATGATGCGCTATGCGGCTCGTATATCTATCCTACCATTCCCAAGGGGCAGTATCGCATGGAGATGTTTTTCCCGGTGGCGGAGTCGGATGACAATCACGTTATTGGCGAGACCCCCTTTCGCTGGGGGGAGTGGCGGAACATTCCTGGGTTTGAAGATTACGTTTATCTGATTTGGCGCTGGAAAGACTGCTGTGTTAGGTAGCAATGAAGAACCGGAAGGTCTTTCAAAAAAGCCTCGCCATGCTTCAAGCCATCATCCAGGTTTGGGTGACGGTCTATCTGCTCTATTGCTCGGTGGCCCGGCCCCTGCCGGCCTATGCGGATCATTTTTCTGATACGGCTCGTCAAGGCCAAGCGCTGGGCCAGCTTTTAGTCCCCAATGCTGCCGGCCTGGCGCACCAGGATGAAGCCGGCAACGTCAATCTGCACTGGAAAGACCAGATTTCAACCTTTAATCCCGAACAGTTGTTTCCCGACTCGCAGAACACCGCCGATCCCCATGCCGACGAAGCCTTCGGCAGTGACGCCCAGTTGATGAACAAGGCTTACGATTCGACCGAAGCCATGGGCAGTAGCAACAGTTTAACCGGCCATGCCTATCAGACCATCTTGAGTTCCAGCAATCGCGCCCGGGTGAACATGAGCAATGATCCGCTGTGGCAGCAGACAGACGCCGCCATCGAGCGGGGCTTGAGCGGGGTGGACACCAATTGCGAGATCATCACCACCAGCGAGACGGTGACCAGTCAGGCGCACGTCCCCGACATCGAGACCTGCGAGCGAGTTTATTATCCGGGTGGCGATTGCAAGTGCCGCCATGACTACGACGTGGAGTTTTTGGGGCAGTACAGCGTCGGGGCCTGGGGCACGTCCCGGAACAGCATCACCCTGACGGTAAACCTCCAAACCGGCTCGGTTAGCTGCAGCGGCTGTCAAGGCGGCTCTGGGACCGAAAGCTGGTCGCCGCCGCCGCCAAACGCCTGCTCGGCCACGGGCGAAGGGGTCATCAGGACGGTTTCGACCTTCTCGCCTTATGCCGGCGTCAGTCTGGTCCAAGCGCCGACCTGTAGCAACGGTTTAACGGCCGTCTTCAGCATCCAAAACCAGGGCGAGAATCCCGAACAGCTGCATACCGGCACCCTCTTGGTTTATAGGTATCACATCGTGGACCGCGGCTGGACCTGCGATCCGGGTTGCGAAGTGCTTTTGACCAATGGGCACGGGGATTCGGTCATCCGGCCGGAAACGTACACCTGCACCCAAGGGCCATGTTCTGGTGCCACCATGATCGGCGGCGCCTGGGTCGATCAGGGGATGCTGTATTCCACCAATCCCTTCGCCTCGGCAGGAATCAGTAATCTGGCCCACGAGGTGACCATAGCCCTGGAGGATTTTAACCAGGGGGTGTTGAACTGCTATACCGACCCTCAGGGGGTGGTGCACTGCCCGGAGAATCCGGGTAACCAGCATGACACCTGCGAAGCCCTGGAGAACAATCCGAACTGTTCCTATGTCCGGGAGGAGTGTATCGAAGGGGCGCAAGCTCCGGAGTCGGCCATTTGTTATGCCTGGACCGTGACCTACGACTGCGGCTCCGAGGTTGGAATCGATGATGTTACCACGACCATGGGCTACCAATGCGACGGGATCATCCGCTGCCTGGGGGAAGAATGCATTAACGGTCAGTTCGACCTCAACAACACGGGGTTCGCCAAGGCCGCCGCCATGATGCAGGTGGTGCAGTATGCCCAATCGGACCTGGATTGCACCGGAGGCGATTGTAAGGTCTGGACCGGAGATTTGATGCGGTGCAAGAAGGCTTTGGGGGGGTGGGTGGATTGTTGCCAGAAGCCGGATGGTGTGTCGCTGGTGGATTATATATCCCTGCTGACCTCGACCAAGGAGTTGGCCTCGATCAAATGGGATCTGACCACACTGATACCCGGTCCATTAGGAACCAATCCCCTCACCGGGGCATATTCTGCTTTGGAAAACTACACCGCC
>JBAZKX010000035.1:0-11224 GCA_041650575.1 Desulfobaccales bacterium | reverse complement strand
GAGCCCGCAGCAATTATTGAAGAGGGCGGCGTGCTGCCGACCCGCCGCGTTCCCGGCCACCTCTCCGGTCATCTCGGGTATCGTCAGTGCCCCGGTCTGGGGGTGGATAAATCCGGCAAACCCCAGGGCGCTGTCGGTGAGAAGCCTGGCGCGTTCATACACCAAGGAGGCGATCTCCTCCAGGGGCAAGGCGGTCAGCAAGGCCCGGGAAAGTTCGGCGATGGAGGCGTTGACCGTGGCTTCCCAAGCCAGCTCGGCCTCGGCGCGCTTGCGCGCAGTGACGTCCCGAGCGAACACGAGTTCCTGGATCCTCTGCCCATAAAAGATTTTGGCCCCGGTGAGTTCCACATCCACGAGAGTGCCGTCCCGGCGCCGATAACGCCGCTGCAACATGCAAGCCGGACCATTCAGGTCTGCCGCGGCCGCGTCTTCTCCGGTATCCTCGGAGTCGGGCTCGAGAAGCTCGTCGATATTCAGGTGAGCCAGTTCCGCCGGGGTATATCCCAGCCACTGGGCCATGAAGGGATTGGCGTCGAGGACCTTGCGGTTTTCCGGGTCATAGACAAACACCGCTTCGGGAGCGGCGGCGAACATGGCCCGGAAGCGCGCTTCCGAGGCCTCGACGCGATTGGCCCCCTCGCGCAGGGACAGGTTGCTGCCGGTCGCGATCAGGGTCAGCAGCACGATGATAAAGGCCAGGGCGATGCCCAGAGAGCGGTAGAACACTTCCAGATGGACCGGGGCCAAAAATACCAGGGTCCACCCCGGGGCCATCACGGGGTCGATGTCGGCCCGATAGAGGAAATAGCGTTTGCCGTAGAGGGTGGCGTTGGCGCCGTCCGCCAGGGGCTCGGGAAAGACCGACTCGGAAAAGACGTCGCCACCCTGAGCCTTGCCATTCTCCCGGGCTTGGGTGGACGGCCACAGATTCTGATAGTCGAGGCCGGGGCGGCTGCCCGCGAATATCACCCCTTGGGGATCGATGAGAAAGGCAGGGTCGAAATCACGCAGGTCCTGCTGAAATTTATCCAGCGTCATTTTGAGGACCGCCACCCCCGCGATCCTGCCGGCCTGATCCCGCACCGGATGGGCGGCGTAAAAGCCCCGCTTTTTGGAGGTCACGCCCAGGGCGAAATAGCGGGCGGTCTGGCCGGCCATGGCCTTTTGAAAGTAAGGCCGGAAGGCATAGGATTGACCCATAAAGCTATCAGGGGCGCCACGGTTGGATGAGGCAATGGTGACACCGTTGCTATCCAGGAGATAAGCCACTGAGGCCCCGAAGCGATGCTGATAGCGATCCAGCACCGAGTTGGCCCGGGCCACGGTCTCGGCGGACTTCCACCACAGGGCCGGGCCGATCCAGGGCGAACCGGCCAGGGCCTTTACGGCTTCCTCGGCTACCCCCAGTTCGAAGGTCAAGCGTTGGATGATGACTTTACTCTGAGCGATGCCGTCCTTGCGGATCTGGGCCCGGGCCACGTGGCCCAGGAATTGGGTAAGGAACCAGCCTGAAACCAAAATGACTGCCAGGGCGACTCCGATGCCCAGCATGAAGCGGGCCCGGTGCCGATGGTTGCCTTTATACTCCGCCGGCCAGGCCACCTGAAAATACACGGCAATCGTGACGGCAATGGCCACCGCCAGCAGCCCGCGCACCAACTGCACCGGCAGGCCGGTTACGCCGGTGAAGGTTTCGTAGTTGACCAGGGAGGCGGGGAAAAATGGGGCCGCGGGCACGACCAACCCGGTCGCCAGGCCGTAGAGCAGGAAACCGGCGCCGCCGGCCATCAGCCAGACGCGGCGGGGGGGGCCGGCCTCTTGCCCTTCTTTGAATAAGGCCCAGGCCGCCCATAGGCTGCCCACCAGTCCCAGGGTATACCGGGTGGCGGCGTTCAGGCCGGCCCAGCCGGAGAAGGCCCCCAGGCCGGTGCCCAGGAGGAGAATTCCCAGGACCCAGCGTCCCGGGCCCCGGCCCTGCCGCCGGATGCCGCTGAGACGGCCGAATTCTGCCAGGCAGAGAAAGGACAGGGCCAAGACGGCCGCCCGGAGGGCGGTAAACCAGACCTCTTCCGGCAGCCGCAGAGCCAGGAGGTCCAGCCATTCGTTGAGCCCATGGACCAACCCGAAACCGGCCAGGTATATCCAGGCCAGCCGCTGCTTGTCCTCTTTGGAGAGAATATAGGAGACTGCCCCCAGACAGATAAAGGCCAGGCCGTAAAAGAAGAAGATGTAATCAAGTTGTCCCTGCAACCAGATACTCATAAGCCGGCCTAACCTCAATTAGAACAGTTTTTCCAGGTGCGGGAAATCCCCCGGTCTTCCCCGGGGTGCGTTCATTTTACCATCAGCGATGCAAACTTTATCATCTTTTGATTGAATCATGCACCTGAATAGAGGCGGGGTAAATCCGGATATCTCCTGATAAGGCAGGGAAAAACTCCTGATTTTGGCAAGGGAGTCTCACCTAGGACATAATTTCGCTAAACCTGTCTTGAATAATAAAGAAAAGTACTTGAAGCAAGGGATTGGCCGGCTCCAGGCCATAGTCGGTGGAGGCTGGCGGATCGGGAGGTTAGAGAAAAACGGGTAGGGGTCATCCTGAGTGAAGCGCAGGATCCTACGCTTCACTCAGGATGACAATCTGACGGCAGGCCTGCTTTTTACCCGGCTCAGCGCTTACGCCAGGCTTCCCACATGGGCTTGCCTTCCGGGTCCCTAAGCTTCAACACGGAATCGCCCACCGACACCTCAGCGGCGATCAGGCGGGTTTGCCCTTTGTCTTCCAGGCAGATGCCCTGGACCCGCACTTCCTGGCCCGGGTCCAGGGAAAAGGCCTGGCGCTCCAGATACCATACGGGTCCCAGATGGACATGGACCCGCCCCCGGTCCGGGGTGTCCACGACAATGGCCATGCCGGGATACATATTGTCTTGCAGGGTCTCCGTAAAGACCCGGCTCACCTTTCCCGCGATGGTCAGCGGTTTGCAGACCCCCTTGGCGGCGCATTCATAGGGGGAATAGGGGCAGGGACGGAATCCCTGGCCCCGCCCCTGGCCCCACGCGGGGCCGGCCACCGCCCCACTCCACACCAACAGGGCTAAAACACCGGCGCCAATTATCTGCCCTCTTTTCATATGATGTTCTCCTTTCGTCAGGTTTAGAAAGCGTAAACCATGGATAATAGGGGCGTGATCGCGGCCTCGGTGTTTTTACCCGCCACGTCGATATTCAACCCCAGGGCCAGGGAAAATTTATCCGTGGCCATGTACTCGATGCCCGGAGAGACCGAGATCAAGGCCTCGGCGGGCAGATTGGCCCGGTGACCGAACAGACGCCCGGCGCCCCAATAACTGGTGAGTTCCAGGAGCGCCACCCACTTCTGGGTGAGGGGATATTCCGCGGCCAGATTTAAAGTGACAAAGTCCCGGGGATAGTTGCGCAACTGGCTGGCCACGGGGTCACCCTCCACCAGGTTGCCGTCTTCATCAAGAACCAACCCGGCTCGGTCCTCCCTGCTGCTGTAAGCGGTCTGCATAGTATACCAGACGTTAGCATAAATGATGAATGGTTTCACAAACTTGGACATATTGATGCCGGTAGTGAAGGCATAGGCCCCGCCTCCCAGCTCATCGGTTCCCAACCGCCCGGGATTGAGGTGACGGAAATGACCGGTGGGGAAATCGGTGGCGAAGAGCGCGGTCACCGTAGGTCTGGTTTCGGTCTCTTCCACCAGGCGATATTTAAAGGTCAGATTGATGTCGCCCAAGCCTCCGAAGCCGGCAAAGCGCTCCCCGTTCGGCCCCGGTTCATTGACGTTCCCGGCCCAGTTGTGGACGTAGGGGATCACCGCGAAGACCTCCAGGTTATCCCACAGCCCATAAGTGAATTTCCAATCCATACTATAAGTCTTTAAATTACCGCCCGCCGAGACCCGCCGCCAGTTCCGGGTCAGGGCGTCGGTGACTACGCTAAGGCCGAAGGTGGGCTGAATGGCGAATTTCCCCTTGTCGATGGGGATGGCGGTGTCGGTGATGATGGGGCCAAAGGTGGTGGGGCACTCTTCTTCCTTGGCTTTAGGCTCACAGGGTTCCTGGGGTTTTTCGAATTGAATTTCTCCCTCCACCGCCGCGGGCGGCGGGGTTTTCGCGGTATCGCCGGCTGCGCCGGCAGGGCTGACCCACCCGAGCGCCAGGCAGGATAAAAAGCAAATCGGTACCAAAAATAACCAGCTTCTTAAAGACCTCATCTCACTCTCTCCTTTCAATATCTGCATGGCTGCGGTCCTGAAACTGCAATACTTGAGGCGATTCCAACAGGCATTTAATATGCAACTTAGTTGCATAAAGCTCCCATGCCAATACTATACCGCCAGGCAAACTGCAAGCCCAAAATGGCTGGGTAGGGAAAAAGCCTTAATGGCTATGGCCAGCCACTTGGACAAAGACTGCCGGCGGCAAGCCCAAACCAGACTCCTGCTGACTCCTCAGGCCCACTTAAACGTCGCCACCCCGGGAAGGGGGGGCTGCCCGGCTACCCCAGACCTGGGCCGGGGCGGAAAAACAAAAAGCCACGAAAACCCGGCGCCCAGGAGCGCCAAAGCCTTCGTGGCTTCAATTCAATAGTTAGTTTTGCGGTATGCCCGTCCGGGGTTCATTCCCGGTGTCTCCAAGACCTTATGGCAAGAGTGTGCTTCTTGTCAACAGGTTTTATGAGCGCCGCCGAAAAAAAGCGCCTCTTTGAGAATTTGCCTGATCTGAGTCAGGTTATTATCATTATTGAATTGCAATTGCAATAACCTAATTCTTTCCGGCGGCCGATGGGAGTTCCCGGGCTCCCGGCTGACGCGTCACAGGCCCTTGAGCGCCTGAGCCAGATGGTCCAGATAGATATCGATGATTCCATCCTGATAGCCCAACCCCTTTTTAACCCCCACGATGCGATAGGCTTTTTGCTTAAGCAGCTCCGATTTCCAGCTTTCCGGATCATCTCCCAACATATCCTTGGCGACATGTTCACCGGCTACAAACATGAAGGGCATCAGGACCACGGTGTCGGGGTTGGCCTTTTTGACGGCCTCAAAGGCCTCTTCCTTGCCGGGTTTGCTTTCCACGGTTCCCAGAAAGACATTCTGGTAATGGGCACGCACCAGCCGGTCAAAGGCAGAATAGGCCTTCTCGCCCTCAGGGACGGGGCTGCCGTGGGCCATCAGGACCACCGCGGTGTTCTTTGAATCCAGGGGGAAGGTCCGGGCTATGTTCTGGAGAGTACGCTCTTGATCTTTTGGACTACTCAGCAGCGGTTTTCCCAAGGCGACTTTTAGGCCGGGGATCTCCCGGCTTACCTGCACGACCTTTTTGTCCCATTCCTCTCCCGGCACGATATGGAGGGACTGGATCACCACCCGGGAATACCCCGCGGCTTTTAATTCCCGCAAGGTCGTGCCCAGGTCGTTGAGCTTCTGGCCCTTTTCCTGCGCGACCTTGTTCCGGACTTTATGGGAAGTGAAGGCCCAGCGGATTTCATAGCCAGGGAAACGCGCTTTGACTCTTTCTTCAAAATGGTTGTAAGTGTCAAAGGCTTCCGTAGTGGTGCCAAAGGCCGCCAAAACGATGGCGGGTGTTGCCGTTGAGGCGGCGTTCAGGGTCCATGGGGCGCTTATCATTGAGAAGATAAGGGCCAAAACCAACCATCTCCGTTGCTTTCCCATGTCGCTCTCCTTGATTTAGTTTGTTCAAAAAAAAATCCTTAAGTCACAAGGACTTAAGGATTGCACCCAGCTTCTTTATCCTTAACGGAGCTTCCCGCCTCCTAAGCCTCGTAGGGGCGTAAGCCTTTATTCGGGCAGGTCTTCTGACTTCCGGATCTTCCTAGCGCCTGCGCCTTCCCATCCCGGTCATCGAGACAGTGGCCTGCTGCAGGTTTCGTCCCCGGTTACAGCGGCGGGACCGTGCCGGTTTTTCACCGGCTTCCCTATTATGCCCTATATGGGGCACCCGAATCTTTATGACCACAAAATATTGTGAATCTCATCCGGATGTCAAGAAAAAAGTTCCGGGCGCGAGGGCAAACCGTGCGGTCCGGCTGGCGCCGCCAATTCATCGCCAACTTTTCCGGTATTTTGCTATAATGGGGCCACCTTGAGCGGGATTCTCCTCACCATATTCTTGGGCCTGTGGGCGCTAGTCATGCCTCCCTGGCACGCGGCGGGGCAGCCGCCCCCGGAACATCCCGCCACCACCGGCCCCATCATAACTGACAGCGCCGTGCCGCAACCGACGGGCCAATTCAGTCTCCAACCTTACTGGAGCCTCGGCTTCGTGGCGGGAAATTTTTCGACCAACTGGCGCCGCGTCAGCGCCCGGGGCAATTTCGTCTCCCTGGAAATCCCGGTAAAACTGATCTACGGTCCGGCCCCCCACACCGAGGTCAATTTGATGGGGGTCCTGTTCCAGAATTGGGCCGGCCAGGTGGAAGGAACCAGGTTGGGCGGCAGCCGTTCGGCCAGTTTCACCGGCCTGGGGGATCTCTACCTTACGGCAAAATACCAGCTTTTGGAGGAGACCGCCTGGCAGCCCACGTTGACCGCGCTGTTCGCCGTGAATTTTCCCACCGGCCACCATTACCGGCTCAATCCTGCCAGACTGGGCACCGATGCCGTGGGGGGCGGCACTTTTGCCTTCACCCCAGGGGTCAACCTGTCCAAGTGGGCGGGGCCGGTCTATCTCTATGCCAATTTTTGGTACAGCTTCCCCACCCTATCCCCGGGGGCGGTTCCTAACCAGCAAGCCTCACCGATGCTCCCTGCGGTGCATGGCCGGGACCTGGTCACGGTGAACCTGGCGGCGGAGCTGCCCTTAACCTCGAATTGGGTGGCCTTGCTGGAAATCTACACCACCTGGAACGTCGGCCCCCTGTTCCGGGTTTCCCGGGAAGTCATCACCCATGACATCGGGGTCCTGCCGGGAATCGAGTATATCTTCAATTCCAGGTGGTCCGCCGCCCTGGGGGTCGCGATGGACCTGGTCGGCAAAAACAGCTTTTACAGCTATACCCCGATATTCACCGTAATTATGAATTATTAAGGTAACCCTTTAGATTAAATCATCCCGGAGATTGCTTCAGGGGAACGTTTTTCTGGCAGAGGAAGTGCTGGGCTGGGGCCTTGCGGCTGGCTGGGGGAAGAGGATTCGAACCTCTATCGGCGACTCCAAAGGCCGCTGTCCTGCCATTGGACGATCCCCCAACGGTTGAGCGGGAGAGAAGAACCCGCGGCGGGGTTTTCCCGGTCATAATCTCCTGCAGAATTATAATGATTCCGCCCCAGGCTGCGCAAGTATTTTGTCCCCGGCGCGGCAAATCACCCGGCCCCCCCGGCCTGGCCAGGCGCAAGTACTCCGGCGAGCAGGGAAACAGCCCTTCATAAAGGCCTTTACCTTCGTACCATGGTTATCATATAATACATGTGAATACTTTCACAGTAAGGGAGAGCCAACCGTGAGTTTTCTTATCGCCATGGCCGGCAAAGGCGGCACCGGCAAGACTACCGTGGCCGGCATGCTGCTGCGCTACCTCTTGGAGCAGGGCAAAAAACCGGTGCTGGCGGTGGACGCCGACGCCAACAGCAATCTCAATGAAGTCCTGGGGGTCGAAGTGGACAGCACCGTGGGCGCGGCCCGGGAAGAGATGAAAAGAGGCGGCGGCATGGTGGACATGACCAAAGATCAGCTCATCGAGATGCGCATCAACCAGTGCCTGGTGGAGGCCGACGGCTTCGACCTCATCGCCATGGGCCAACCGGAAGGCGCGGGCTGCTATTGCGCCGCCAATAACCTGGTGGCCCACTTCATGGATGTCCTGGCGAAGAATTATCCCTACATCCTGATGGATAACGAAGCGGGGATGGAGCACATGAGCCGCCTCACCACCCACAAGGTGGATCTGTTGGTGCTGGTGAGCGACCCGTCCTGGCGGGGCATCCAGGCGGCCCGGCGCCTCAAGGACCTGGCCCAGGCCTTGAAAGTGGTGGTGGGCCGGTGCGTCCTCATCGTCAACCGGGTGACCAACGGTCTCAGTTCAAGGACCAGCGAGGAAATCGCTACCCAAGGATTGGAATTGGCCGGTCTGATTCCTGAAGATCCCCAGGTGGCGGAGTACGATAGCCAGGGTCGCCCCACTTTTACCCTCCCGGCTGATTCCCGAGCATTACAAGGTGCTTACGCCATCTTCGGCGACTTGTTTACCTAAGTTCATAACGAGAAACCTGCCGGGCGTGATTTTTTGCTTGACAGGTTGCCTAATTAATTATTATTTTCACAATGTTTATACCTCCGCGACTTTACGAAGCGATAAGATGCCGGCAATTCCGGAAAAAATTAAGGAGGGAACTACCTTGGCGTTTGAAATTCCCAAACAGAAGTATTCTGGCGCGATCAAGACGGTGACTATTGGTAAAGGCGCTAAAGCCATTACCCTGGGAGGAGAAACCTCCTACCCCTTCTATGTATTCGAAGGGCCAATGCCGAACAAACCCCGGATTGCCATGGAGATATGGGACCGGGATCCGGGCGAGGATTGGGCGGGCCCGGTGTATGAAACCATTAAGGACGTGGCGGGTGATCCCGTGGCCTGGGCCCAGAAGTGCATTAAGGAATTCGGCGCCGAAGCCATTGCCCTGATCCTCAACAGCACTGATCCCAACGGAGACAACGCCTCGGCGGAAGCCGCCGCGGCCACGGCCAAGAAAGTGGCGGACGCCATTGACGTGCCGTTGATCGTTTACGGCACCAGCAACGTGGAAAAGGACCAGGAAGTCTTGCCTGCCGTGGCCGAAGCCTGCGCCGACAAGAACATCGTGCTGGGCCCGGTGCAGGACAAGAACTACAAGAAGATCGGCGCCGCCGCTCTGGCTTATGGCCACACCGTGTCGGCCAACTCCCCCATCGACGTCAACCTGGCCAAACAGTTGAATATCCTTCTGGGGCAGTTGGGTGTTAAAGACACTCAGATTTTGGTGGATCCGACCACCGGCGGACTGGGTTACGGCATGGAATATTCCTATTCCGTTATGGAGCGGGACCGCATGGCCGCCCTGACCCAGGAAGACGACAAACTGCAGCTCCCCATCCTCAACTATGTCGGTCAAGAAGTTTGGAAAGTTAAAGAGTGCAAACAGACCAACGCTGAAGCGCCGCAACTGGGCGACCAAGCCAAACGGGGCATCCTGATGGAAGCCATCACCGCGGTAGACCTGCTGCTGGCGGGGAGCGATCTGCTCATCATGCGCCATCCCCAGTCGGTGAAAATGGTGAAATCCATCATCCAGGATATGGCCGGCTAAGGAGCTGCGGCACCCTGGATTAGCTTACCATCTTATCCAGAGCTCAGCCCCGATCACCGTCGCTTTGCATGTCTCACGCCGGGCAGAGGGCTCTGTTTTCAAGGGGGGCCATGAAGGTCATCCCTTAACGTATGAAACTGGAGGAAAAGTTGATGGCTGAGTTAGACGTGAATAAAGTAACCATAGACCCCGCTACCAAGGCAATGCTCAAGAAGGCCCAGGCGGAAGGTATCGAAACCATCTTTGACCGGGCCCAGACTATGAAGCCCTGTCCCATCGGGGCGGAGGGGGCCTGCTGCCGTATCTGCGCCCAGGGTCCCTGCCGCGTGCCCCCGCCCAAGAAGGCGAAAGAGGGCGAAGAGCAGAAGAAGCAGGCTGTGGGGCTGTGCGGCGCCACCGCTGAGACCATCGTAGCCCGGAACTTCGCCCGCATGGTTTGCGGCGGGGCCGCGGCTCACAATGACCATTCTCGCGGGACCGCCTTGTTGTTCAAGGAAGTGGCCCACGGCAAGGCCCAGGGTTACCAGATTAAAGATGTCACCAAGTTGAAAAGGGTCGCCCGGGATTGGAATGTGGCTATCAGCGAAGGCGAAGGCGACGACGCCAAACCCCGCACCAAAGAAGCCATTGCCCAGGATCTGGCGGACAAAGTGTTGTTGGAGTTCGGCCAGCAGTCCGGCGAAATCACCTATGTGAACCGGGCCCCCAAGAAACGCCAGGAGATCTGGCGGAAGTTGGGCGTGGTGCCCCGGGGCTACGACATCGAGATCGTGGAACTGATGCACCGCACCCACATGGGCGTGGACCAGGAATACCATAACATCGTCAAGCAGTGCACCCGTGCCGCCCTTTCCGACGGCTGGGGCGGCTCCATGATCTCCACCGACCTCCAGGACATCCTGTTCGGGATGCCCGTGCCGGTGGCCGGGGAGATCAACCTGGGCGTCCTGAAAGAAGACATGGTCAACATCATCATCCACGGCCATGAGCCGCTGTTGCCCGAGATGATCTACGTCGCTTCCATGGAACCAGAGGCCATCACTTACGCCCAGAACAAGGGCGCCAAGGGCATCCAGTTGGCCGGCATGTGCTGCTCCGCCAACGAAATCCTGATGCGCCACGGTATTCCCGTGGCCGGTAACTACCTGCAGCAGGAACTGGCCATCATCACCGGGGCGGTTGACGCAATGGTGGTGGACGTGCAGTGTGAGATGCAGTCCCTGGCCAACGTGGCCAAATGCTACCACACCAAGCTGATCACCACCGACGACCGGGCCCGCATCGAAGGGGAGACCATGCACATCCCCTTTGACGAGCACCATGCCCTGGACGTGGCCCGGAAGGTGGTACGGGAAGCCGTCGACAACTTCCCCAACCGTAGAGCGCAGGTCCTGATCCCCTCCGAGAGCCATCCCACCGTGGTGGGCTTCAGCTATGAGACCATTCAGTACCTGCTGGGCGGCTCCATCCGCGGCTCGTATTACACCCTGAACGATAACATCATCAACGGCCGGGTGCGGGGCGTGGCCGGCGTGGTGGGCTGCAACAACTGCCGCACCATGCACGACAACTCGCATCTCACCATGATCAAGGAACTGTTGAAGAACGACGTTATCGTCCTGACCACCGGCTGCTCCGCCATGACCGCAGGCAAATTCGGCCTGTTATCTCCGGAATCGGCCAAAGAGCACTGCGGCCCCGGCTTGGCCGAGGTCTGCGAGACCGTGGGTATCCCGCCGGTCCTGCACATGGGCTCCTGCGTGGATAACTCGAGGATCCTGATGGCAGCCACCGCTTGCGTTAAGGCCGGCGGCCTGGGCACCGACATCAGCGACCTGCCCGCCGCGGGCGCCGCGCCGGAGTGGATGTCTGAAAAAGCCATCTCCA
>JBAZKX010000034.1:0-11387 GCA_041650575.1 Desulfobaccales bacterium | reverse complement strand
GCCGAACTCTTTTTCCGCTTTTACCGTTACGGTGAATTTGGTGCCTTGGCCCGGCTGGCTGGTGACTTCGATGGAGCCGTCATGCACCTCCACGATTTCCTTGGCGATGGTGAGACCTAGCCCCGAACTGATATGCTCCTGCCCCGGCACCCGGAAAAATTTTTCGAAAATCCGGGGCAGGTACTCCGGGGCAATGCCGATGCCGGTATCCTCCACCGTGAAACGCACCCTGCCGTCCTCAGGCTTTGCCGCCACGTTCACCTGGCCTCCGGCGGGCGTATATTTCAGGGCGTTATTGAGAAGATTATCGAATACCAATTGAAACCGGGTCGGGTCCACCAGCACCCGCGGCACATCCGGGGCCACATCAATGTTCAAGGTGATACGATGATCCAGGAAGGCTGGCCTCGCTTTATCCGTCACCTGCAAGACCAGGTCTTCCACATTGACCGGCTGCAACTTGATCTCGACGCGCCCCGACTCTATGCGGCTGATATCCAGGAGATCTTCAATAACGTGATTAAGTCTATCGCTGTCCTCGCGCACCGTGACCAGGATCTCGGTTTGCTGGGGGGATAATGGGCCAAGTTTTTCATTCAGCAGCACATGAATCGCCAGGCGGATCGAGGTCAGGGGTGTCTTCAACTCATGGGAGACCGTGGAGATCAAGCTGTTTTTGACCTCATCGATGCGGTGCAGACGCGTCACATCCGCCAGCATTAGGGTTACTCCCACGAGTTGACGCGGTTGAGCAAAGATGGGAATAGCTTGGGGAAGGAAAAAATGCTCCTTTTCTTCCATAAAAATCTGGATCGCCGCATCATAACCCCGGGGCTGAAAGGGACGCTCTTCCTGACAGACCCGCAGGAACATCTGGGTGATTTTCTCATTACTCGCCTCGCTCACCGTTGATTCCGGCACCAAGCCGAACAGGCGCTGGGCCGCCTCATTGGCCAGCTCGATCTTGCCTTCGCAGTTGCAGATGGCCACCGCGTCGCTCATGCTATCGAGGGCCAACTGGGTCGAACGCTGGGTGCGCAGCAGATAGGCCCGGTCGCTGCGCCGTAGTTCCCGCAAGCTCGCGGTCATCTGGTTGAAGGCCTCCCCCAGTTGGCCGATTTCATCCTGGGAGTGCACGTTACCACCAGATCCAGATTGCCTTTCTGGATTTCCCGCACCGACCTGATCAGACCGGTGATGGGCTTGACAATCGCCGGTCCGGTCAGCAGGGTGAATCCGGCGCCCATGACAATGGCGATGAACAGCAGAAAAAACATGGCCTTCCGGGTCTGCGCCACCCGCAATTGCGCCTGGCCGTCCGCGGCTACCATATTGTTTAAGTTAGCATTGATGATTGTTTGGGCGTTCTCCCGGATGGTCCGGGAGCGAGGCAGGATTTGCCGGCGATAGAATTCGCGCCGTGCCGACAGATCGGTAATTTTATAGAACTTTCCCAACTCCTCCACGTAACTCTTCCATGAGGCAGTCAGCTTATCCGTCCACTCCTGCTCGCCGGGGAGGGTGACGTTCCCCTGTTGGATGCGGAGGTTCTTCTCGAACTCAGCCATGACCGGTTCGCTCTGCCGGCATACGTCCGGCCGGTCTTCCAACAGGCAAAGTTCCGCCTGGCGATCCAGTTGCTCCAGCGCTACCTTCATATTGTCGCAGGCCGCCACCGAGTCATAGTTCTCTCGCAAGATGCGGGCTATGGCCAGGCTGGAATCATTGAGAGTGTGGATGCTCACGACCCCCACGGCCGCCATGATCAGCAAAAGGCCGGCGAAAGCTATTACTAGTTTGGTCCTGATACCCATGACACTGCGCTCCCCGGCAGGTAGAATGCAATCCCCATGCCCTTGGCCGCTCATTTCTAATTGGCTGGAATGGCTATCTTATTAGTAAGTCGGGGCGGAGGGAACTGCAAGGTGAGGTTTCAGGACGCAGGACCGGAAGGTCCTAAGGATTGCAAAATGCAAGATAAGGGTCAGACGCCGTATTTTTTGCGCCGGCGCCAGAGGGTGACCGGGTCCATCCCCAGGACCCGGGCCGCCTCATCCAGGGAGCGGGTGGCCGCCAGCACTTGCCGGATGTGCGTCTCTTCGATGGTCGAAAGGGGCACCAGATCGCCCACTTTGGGCTCCGGCGTCGCCGGGGTGAGGTGCATCGGCATACACTCCACCCCGATGGTCTCAGCCGTACAGAGCAGCACCGCCCGCTCGATGACGTTGCGCAACTCCCGAACGTTGCCGGGCCAGGAGTAATGCCGCAGCGCCGCCTTGGCCGCCTCGGTGAAACCCAGAACCCGGCGGTGGTTCTGCCGGGCAAACCAGGCCAGCAGGCGCTCCGCCAGGGGCAGGATGTCCTCCTGACGCTCGCGCAACGGCGGCACCACAATATCCACCACGTTTAACCGATAGAACAGGTCTTCCCGGAAGCGGCCAGCCTTGACCGCCGCGGCCAGATCGACGCTGGTGGCCGTGATGATCCGCACGTCGGCCTTGCGGGTTTCCACCTCGCCGACCCGTTCGTATTCCTTCTCCTGGAGCACCCGCAACAGCTTGGCTTGCAGCGGCAGCGGCAAATCGCCGATCTCATCGAGAAAGAGAGTGCCGCCCTCGCAGGCCGCGATCCGCCCGAGATGGTCCCTAAGTGCGCCGGTGAAGGCCCCTTTGACATGGCCGAAAAGTTCGCTCTCCAATAACTCCGCCGAAAGCGACGGGCAGGAGACGACCCCAAAATTTCTGGCCGCGCGGCGTCCCCAGGAATGGATGGCCCGGGCCAGGATGGTTTTGCCGGTGCCGCTTTCACCGCGGATCAAGAGGGTGGTGTCGCTGTCCGCCACCCGCCGGGCCAGCGCCAGGATTCTTTGCATGGCCGGGCTGTGGCTGGTGAGGTCCGCCTCCGGCGCAGCCTCATTGAGGGCTTCCTGCAAAGCCGCCACCCGTTCCTCCAGGGTCCGCACTTCGCCGATCTTGTCGATTAAGAGCAGCAACTGATCGACGCTGAACGGCTTGGGCAGGTAGTCAAAGGCGCCACGGCGCATGGCTTCCACGGCCGTATCGATGGAGGCATAGGCCGTGATCACCACCACCTTCAGCCATGGACAGGTGGTCCGCAGGGCCGGGATCAGTTCCAGGCCCGAGGCCGTTCCCAGCCGCAAATCGACCAGGGCCAGGTCAAAAAACCGGCGCGAGGCCTCGGCCAAGGCGTCCTTGCTATTGCTCACGGCCACCACGCGCTGGCCTTCGGCTTCCAAAGCCATCGACAGGGTTTTGCGAATGTTTGGTTCATCATCGACGATGAGAACGAATAGACCAGGGACCATAGAGAATATCCGGCTAAGCTGATTTGGTTACATTATAACTCTGAGGTTTACCCTGACAAAATGGAATGCGTAATTGGTTAAATTTCACTAAAATAGATCTGCTTTTCCGAAATAGAATACCGCGATAGCCTCATTTAGAAAGCCTATTCTTATGGCCTTAACCTTATAAGGTCGGGTAGCTCATAATCCAGATATGGGCCGGTCTCTTTGGTCAATCTTTGGAAATGGCTGAGTTCCATATTTCTTGCTAGACCAGAAGCTTATCGGATGCTCCGCGGAAATTGCGATATGGTCTGAATATAGGTTTTCAAAAAAAGCAGCTATCTTGAGTCCTTCAGAATTCGTAGCGTAGGCCGGCGTTGAGGTATTGGACCATAGAGTTGCTCCGGCCGACGTCGGCGTTGTAGTTGACCTGGGCATATAGGTTTTTCTTCAGCCCCATTGTCACACTGGCCCCCATCAACGCATAGTTCCGCTTGGGCGCATCGGTCTGGAAATTGACTACCACGGCAAAGTGGTGGAGGATAGTCACCATTTGCCGGCCCTGGTCGCCACCCCGGTGGCTCAGGAGGCAACGGTGACCATTCTTAGAAATGGGGTTATCCCTGACAAAAAATGGGGTTAACCAAATTCGGCTAACCCCTTGTAATTACTGGCGCGCCCGAGAGGATTCGAACCTCCGACACACGGATTCGTAGTCCGTTGCTCTATCCAGCTGAGCTACGGGCGCGTGGTTGATGATGCCCGGCAGATTGATTTCTAACCTAGAATTTATAACTCTTGAGCGCGAAAAGGTCAACTGGTTATCGCCGGCCATCGGGTGAATATCCCGTTGATGCGGTGGCTCGCCAGGCGGCTTAAAACAGCGTGGCCGGGTCGATATCCAGGCTGAGGCTGAGGCGGGATCGGGGGGCTCCGGTCCAGGCCTGGCGCAGATGCTGGAGCAGTTTCAGCAGGGCAAGGCGGCCACAGCTTTTAATCAGGATCTGCCAGCGGAAGCGGCCCTGTAGGCGCGTGAGGCCCGCGGGCGCCGGCCCCAGGAGGCGCACCCGGGCGCGCAACTCCTGATCCTGAGTGCGCAGCCGCTCCAGGGCGGCGGCCAGGCGCCGCGCTTCCCGGGCCACGGGCTCCTCTTCCGGACCGCTGAGGCGCACCAGGGCCAGGCGGGTAAACGGCGGGTAGCCCAGTTGCCGCCGGCTCTCCAATTCCCGTTCGAAAAAAGCCCGGTAATCCTGGGACTGCACCGTCTGAAAGACGTAGTGGTCCGGCTGATAGGTCTGGATGATGACGGTCCCCTTGGCCTCACCCCGGCCGGCCCGCCCCGCCACCTGAGACAGGAGTTGGAAGGTGCGCTCCCCGGCATGATACTCCGGAAAGAAGAGACTGAGGTCGGCGGCGATGACCCCCACCAGGGTCACCTGGGGGAAATGGTGGCCTTTGGTGATCATCTGGGTGCCCACCAGGAGGTCCAGGTTGCCGGCGGCAAAGTCGTCCAACACCTTGAGGGCCCGGCGGCTGTCGGGGGCGGTGTCCCGGTCCAGGCGGGCCACCCGGGCCTGGGGCATCAGGCGCTTAAGCTCGGATTCGACCTTTTCGGTGCCCACGCCGTAGCGCTTGATGGCAATGGATTGGCAGTTGGGGCAGCGCTCGGGAACTGCTTCGCTGTAGCCGCAGTAATGGCAGACCAGGCGGTCCTTGGCGCGGTGGTGGGTCAGGGCCACGCTGCACTGCCGACACTCAAACACCTGGCCGCAGAAGAGGCAGAAGACGGCCCGGGCGTAGCCCCGCCGATTGAGGAAGAGCAAAGCCTGCTCGCCCCGGCCCAGCACTTCTTCGAGCGCGGTGAGCAGGGGCCGGGAGATGACCTTAAGGGCCGCGTCGCCCCGCTGGGTGCGCAAATCCACCAGCCGGATGTCGGGCAGGGACTGGGGGGTGACCCGGCGGGCCAGGTTGAGATACTGATACTTCCCTTCCAGGGCGTGGTAATAGGTGCTCACCTGAGGAGTAGCCGAGATCAGGACCACCGCGGCCGCGGCCAGTTTGCCCCGATAGAGGGCCACGTCCCGGGCCTGGTAGAGGAGACCGCCTTCCTGCTTGTAGGAGGGATCGTGCTCCTCATCCACCACCACCAGACCCAGGCGGGGCAGGGGGGCAAAGACCGCGGAGCGGGCTCCCACCACGATGTCGGCCTCGTCCGCCTGGAGGCGGCGCCACTGCTCCACCCGGCAGGACTCGGACAGGCCGCTGTGGAGCAGCGCCACCCGGGGGCCGAAACGTTGCTGGAAGGCCCGGGCCACGGGGTGGGTCAGGGCGATTTCGGGCGCCAGGACCAGGACTTGGCGGCCTTGGGCCAGGGTATGGGCGGCCGCGGCCAGATAGACCTCGGTTTTGCCGCTGGCGGTGACGCCGTGCAGCAGAAAGGGAGCGAAAGCCCGCCCGTCAATCCCCCGGATAATGGCGGCCAGGGCCTTCTCCTGGTCGGGAACCAGGGTAAGTCCGGCCTCTTCCAGGGGCGGAGGAGCCTCATCCAAAGGTGGGCGGAAACAGGCGCGATCTTCGAGTCTGATCAGGGCTCGTGCGGCCAGTCGCCGCAGGCTGTCGTGACAGGCGGGGAACGGGGCCTGGAGATCTTTTACTGCCGTGGGACCGAACTCACGGAGGTAATCCAGGATGGCCCGGGACTTGGGCCTCAGGCGCGATGGCAGGGGTTGGTCGTGGGGCTGATCCAGAGGGCAGGCCCAGAGTTCCCGGCGGGGCCGGACGGCTGCGGCCGCGCCGGGAATGATGAAGCTCAAGGCCTCTCCCAGGGGATACTGATAGTAATCCGCCACCCAGCGGAACAAGGGCACCATTTCGGGGCCGAAGCGGGGGATGGAGTCGAGGACCTCCCGGATATCCCGGAGGGCGCCCGGCGGGGCCTCCAGCGTCGGCCCCAGTAGATAGCCCGTGGCCTGGCGCCGGCCCACCGGCACCCGGACCAGGCTCCCCACCCGCGCGGTGGCGGCCAGGGCGGCCGGCAGCCGATAGGTCAGAGGATGGAACAGGGGCACGGCCACCGCCACTTCCCACAAGTCGGGGAGAGGGGCCGGGGTGTCGGGAATCGTCATGGACTGACCCGTTCAAAGGGGCCAAAAGCGCTGGGGGGCCGGCTTTCAGCTTGAGGATAATTTCGTTACTTTTCCTGAGGGGGATGGTATCAATTACCGCATGAGCTGGCAAATATTCTGTTTAACCTGCGGCCGACCGCGCCGCGGCCCGCAAGGAGCAAGAGAAACATGGAATTCATCACCGTGGCTTTAGCGAAGTCTATCGGCACCATCACCTTTAATCATGACCGGAAGCGCAACTGTCTGGGGCGGGGCCTGATCAACGAGGTGATTAAGGCCTTGAACGACCTGATCTATCAACGGGCGCGGGTGATCGTGCTCCGGGCCAATCCGGGCGCCAAGGTCTGGTCCGCGGGTTATGATATCAGCGAATTTCCCCGGCCCGGCCGGGATCCTCTGTCATATAATGATCCCCTGGAGCAGGTCATCCGGGCCATCCAACGCTGCCCGTGCCCGGTGATCGCCATGATCGAGGGGACGGTGTGGGGCGGGGCCTGCGAACTGGCCTTTGTCTGCGATATTCTGATCGGCACCCAGAAGACCTCCTTTGCCATTACCCCGGCCCGGCTGGGGGTGCCCTATAATGCCTCGGGTATTCTCCACGTCCTCAATATGGTGGGCGGCGCCCTGGCCCGGGAGATGTTTTTCACCGCCCAGCCGGTGACCGGCGAACGCGCCGCCCGGATCGGCATTCTCAACCACCTGGTGCCGGTGGCGGATCTGGAAGGTTTTACCTATGCTATGGCCGGCAAAATCACCGAAAATTCTCCCATCAGCATCTCGGTCATCAAGGAGCAGTTGCACATTCTGAGCAATGCCTTGCCGCTGAACCCTGAGACCTTCGAGCGCATCCAGGGCCTGCGGCGCATCGTCTATGACAGCCAGGATTACCTGGAAGGGCAGGAGGCCTTCCTTGCGAAGCGGCCGCCGGTGTTCAAGGGGGAGTGAGCCGGTCAGTCTTGCAATAAAAAAGGCGCAGCCGGGTTATCTGGCTTTTCTTATGGTGCGCAGGATCCCCTACACGGCATGGCGTGTCCTTCAATACTTATAGGGGTTGGGGATGGGGGCTTGGGGGAAGGGTAGTGGCCGTCGGCCCCTTTATCCCTTCCCCCACATTTATCTATGCTTTGACCCGCCGGTTTTGGAACTGGCGCACCTGGTACATGAAGGCCTCCAGGCGGGTGCGGGTGTGGGTCTGTTCCTGGCCGTCGTAGGCCAGGTTAAGGAAGGGGATGTTGTTGTGGCGCTCCCGGAAGAGTTTGAACAGGGAGTTGACCACGGTGCCCGGCATGCAGGTGAAGGGCATGATGTTCACCAGGCCGCAGGCCCCCTTGCGCACGAAGTCCCGGGATTTGCCGATGCTCAAGATGGCCTCCCCTTCAAACGAGGGGTGCAGGTAGTCCTTGGCCAACTCCAGGGTCTCGGGGATGGTCGGTTCTTTGAGGTTCTTGATGCTACCGTGGAAGATCTCTTCCAGGCGGTGCTCGTCCCGCTTCTGGACCCGCTCTTCCAGGCAGACCGTCAGGAGCTCCCGGAAATGGCGGTTGGTCCAGGCTTCATGCTTGGAAGAGTGGGTGACGTAGAGGAGCCATTCGCCGATGGGCGGCATCCAGACCTCGCCTCCCAGGCCCTCGATCTCCCGCACCGCATTTTCGTTGGAAAACTTGTTGGCCCGGGTGTAGATTTCACCCACCACCCCCACCACGGGCCGGCCGCCGTTCTTGCTTAAAGCGACGTCGTCAAAGTCCCGCCGGGCTGCCTTGAGGACTCCGGGCACGTCCTGCCGGTCCCGAGTGGCTTCGAAGACCTTGCGGAGATAATGGTCATAAACCTGGTCGGCGTCGCCCGGGACAGTTTCATAAGGCCGCGTCTCCCGAAGCTTCTTTTCCAGCAGGTCGATGGCCACCATGCCGTTCCAGGCGACCCGGGTGAAGTCGCTGCCCACCATTCCCACTTCCTTGAACATGTTTTCGTTCTGGTCCGGGGAGTAAACCGGCACCTGGGGGTAGCCCAAGTCGTCCAGCACCAGCCGGTGGAAGCGGTGATATTGGCCGAAGCGGCAGGGGCCGTCCGCCGAAGGCATAAAGAAGGCGCTCTTGTCGGGGTTGAAGTCCGGGCGCTGGAGCAGCTTGGCCAGGTCCCCGGTAGTGAGGATCAGCGGGTAGCATTCCTTGCCGCTGGTTAAGCGGCGGCCCAACTCCAGGGTCTCGGCGTCCGAGTCCGGCAGGGCCTCGGCCTCGCCGCCGCAGGCCTGAAACGCGGCCACCAGGGCCAGGGCCTGATCGGTCATGGGCGGCAGAAAAATCTTGCGCTTGAGATTGCCGGTGACCCGATAGCGGAAGGGCGACACCCGGGCCGGCGCCGGCTCCACGGTGACGTTCTTCAGGCTGTCCAGAAAGGCTTCCAGGCGGGTGATGGCCCCCACGTCGGAGGAGTGCTCGTCGATCTCGATTTCGAGATACGGCTTGCCCCGCATCCGGTCCTTAAAGAAGTGTTGGATAAAGGAGTCCGGGCCGCAGCCGAAATTGGTGATGTAGATGCCATAGAGCCGGGGGTCCTGGCGGATGAGCTCGGCCACCCCCAGGATCTTTTGGCCGAAGCGCCAGTACATGGGCTTGATTTCGTCCAGTTTATCCACCCGGTCCACCGGGAGAAAGTCCATGGGCAGGGCCAGGACCCCCAACTGCCGCAGCTTGCGGTGCAGATTGAGGTTCATGCCCGGGTCCAGGGCGTTGTAAGGCCGGCCGATGAGGACCATGAGCCGGCCGTCGGGCGGCAGGGAGTCCAGAATCTCCCGGCCCAGGGCGTGGAGGCGTTCGTAGTAGGCCTGTTGCGCGGCCTGGGCCTTGGCCATGGCCCGGTTCACCAGGAAACCGCTCACCCCCAATTCTTTCGCCAGGTCCCGCAGGCCCCGGCGCAGCCGCCGGTCGCCCCGGCCGAAGTAGAGCACCGGGGTCAGCATCTTGGCCCCGTATTCGGCGAAGTCGATGGCGGTGGGCACGGTGTAGGCCAGGGATTGGGCCATGGGACAGACCACGCCGCTGCCGATTTCGGGATGAGGGTGGGGCAGGTCGATGACGCTGGGCAGAAAGATGCGCTTGACCCCGGCCTTCAAGAGGTCCAGGATATGGCCGTGGGCCACTTTCACCGGGTAGCAGGGTTCCGCGGCCAGGGCCTCGACCCCCTGGTTGATCACTTTTTTGTTGGTCTTGGGGGAATACACCACGGTGAAGCCCAGGGCCTCGAAGAAGGCGCGGAAGAAGGGCATGAGTTCCTGGAAAAACATGGTCCGGGGGATGCCGATGGGGCCGCGCCTGCCCTCCGGGGGCGGTTCCTCGCCATAGAGCAGGTTTTCCCGCTGCAGCAGGAGATCCGGCAGGTCGTACTGCTTTTGCTTGCCGTCCACTTCGTATTTTTCGCAGCGGCTGCCGTAGAACAGGGGTTTTTCCCCCTCGATCTTTACCTGGCGGATTTCGCAGTTGTTGGGGCAGCTCTTGCACTCGAAGGAGCTGATCTCGTACTGCCGGTCGGCCAGGTCGAAGCCCTTGAATCTGGAGGTCTCCCAGTCCCGCTCCCGCATGGCTAAGAGCGCCGCGCCGATGGCGCCGGTGACGTCGTGATGGGGCGGCACGGTGATCTTTTTGCCGCACACCTGCTGAAACGCCGCCACGATGCCCCGGTTGGCCGCGGTGGCCCCCTGGTAGAAGATGTTGTTGCCGATGGGCCGGTCTTCCGCCACCTTGTTGAGGTAGTTCTGGACGATGGAATACGACAGGCCGGCCACCAGGTCTTCTTTGGCCGCGCCCCGCTGCTGGTGGTGCACCAGATCGGACTCCATGAACACGGTGCAGCGCTCGCCCATACGCACCGGGGTCTTGCCGGCCAGGGCCAGGTCGCCGAACTCGCCCCGGATGGAGATGCCTAGCTTTTCGGCCTGCTCCTCCAGGTAGGAGCCGGTGCCCGCGGCGCAGACCTTGTTCATCATGAAGTCCACGATGGCGCCGTGGCTTAAGCTGATGAACTTGGAGTCCTGGCCGCCGATTTCGAAGATGGTGTCCACGTTTGGATCGATGGCCGCAGCCGCGGTGGCCTGGGCGGTGATTTCGTTGCGCACCACGTCGGCGCCGATGAAATCCCCGGTGAGATAGCGCCCCGAACCGGTGGTGGCTGCGCCCATGATCCGCACCCGGTCTTTGAGTTGCGCGCCCACCCGGCGCAGGCCTTCGGTGATGGCCTCCAGCGGCCGGCCCGCGGTCATCAGGTACTCCCGGGCCAACACCTGCATGTCGGCGTCGATGACCACCACGTTGGTGCTGATGGAGCCCACGTCGATGCCCAGGTAGCCCTCGACCACCGAGCCGTCATCCGGCAGGCCGATCACCTGGTAATGTTCCGGGCCCAAGACCGGCGGCGGCGACAGCGGCGGCAGGCGCCGGGCCTGGTCCTCGTCCTTCAGGAGATGTTCCCGCAACGGGTTCAGGTCCAGGTGGAAATCAGCCGGCGGTTTTTCCCGGGCCACCAGCACCGCGCCCACGGCCCCCAGGGAGCAGAAGTGGGGCGGGATGATGAGGCCGGCGTCGTCGAGGCCGAAGACCTGGCGGAAGGCCTGGCGCACCCCCAGGTTGTGGGCTACGCCACCCTGGAACGCGATGGGCGGCGCGAAGCTCTTGCCCTTGGCGATATTGCTCCGCAGATTCCGGGCCATAGCCTGGCACAGGCCGGCGATGATCTCGAAATCCGGCGTGGCGCCTTGCTGCAGGTGGATCATGTCGGTCTTGGCAAAGACGCTGCAGCGTCCGGCCACCCGGGGCGGGGTGGTGGATTTCAGGGCCAGTTCGCTGAACTGCTCAATGGTGTAGCCCAGGCGGTGGGCCTGCTGGTCCAGGAAGGAGCCGGTGCCCGCGGCGCACATGGTGTTCATGGCGAAATCTTCAATGATCAGGTGGCCGTCTTCT
>JBAZKX010000033.1:0-11443 GCA_041650575.1 Desulfobaccales bacterium | reverse complement strand
CCCCGCGGTGGAACTGACCCACGTCAATCTGAACGACAATACCCTGGAGGGCCTGCGCCATCCGGGGCTGCGGGCCTTTTCGGTGCAGTACCATCCCGAGGCCTCTCCGGGTCCGCATGACGCGGATTATTTGTTTGAGGAATTCTTGCAGATGGTAGAGCAATCCTGAAGCTGACGTCACTCATGCGGGATGCGCAGCGCGCACCTTAAATCTGGTTCCCAAGTTCAACTTGGGAACCAGATTTAAAACCAAGGCGCAAAGTTTCTTTAGGGTGCGGATTATGCACCGTTAACCGAGGCTCTGGCGGGCACGGAGGCCCGCCCCACCGGTCCTGAGTGCCACAGTTTAACCCGCGTGCCCGCCTTTAGCCGGCGGCGAGTCCAACATCGCGATGAGAAAACCCCTGGTCATTGTCGCCGTTATTCTGGCGGCCTTCGGGCTGTGGGCCGGGTATTTCTTTTGGCACTATCTGCGGGGCGCGGGACCCGCACTTCTCCCTCCGCCCCAGGATATTGCCGTTAAGCCCCCGGCGGCCAAAGGCCCCGGGGTCGAGCCCCTGATTAATCCCGCCACCATCCCCCTGCACTTGCCTCCAGGCTTTGCCATCAATATTTTCGCCCGGCACGTCAAAGGCGCCCGGGTCCTGGCCCTGGACCCGGAAGGCAACCTCCTGGTCAGCCTCACCTCCCAGGGCCAGGTGGCGGCCCTGCCGGATAAGGACAATAACGGCGTGGCCGATGCCGCGGTGACGGTGCTCTCGGGCCTCAACCGCCCCCACGGCCTGGCCTTCGGGCCGGAAGAGCCCCCGCGGCTCTATGTGGCGGAGACCGGCCAGGTGTCGGCCTATGATTATGACGCGGCGCAGCTAAAGGCCGGCAATCCTCAGAAAATCGCGGACCTGCCGCCCGGCGGGCGCCATTTCACCCGGACCCTGCTGTTTCTGCCGCCGCCCCGGGAGCAGCGCCTGTTGATCTCGGTGGGTTCCGAGTGTGATGTGTGCGTGGAGAAAGACTGGCGCTACGCCAAGATCCTGGCCGTGGACGTGGGCGGCGGCAAGCTGGAAACCCATGCCTCGGGTCTGCGCAACGCGGTGTTCCTGGCGCGCCATCCCCTCACCCGGCACGTTTGGGCCACCGAGATGGGCCGGGATTTTTTGGGGGATAACCTGCCTCCGGATGAGATCAACCTCATCATGCCAGGGGCCGACTACGGCTGGCCCTGGTGCTACGGCAAACGCGTCCACGACGAGCAGTTCGATCCCGGCGGGACCCACCGGGAGTCTTGCAAAGAAACCATCCCGTCGTTTATCGATATCCCGGCCCACTCCGCGCCCCTGGGCCTGGCCTTCTTCCCGGCCGCGTGGCCCAAAGAATTCCGTTATCACCTCCTGGTGGCCTTGCACGGCTCCTGGAACCGCACCATGCCCACGGGCTACAAGGTGGTGCGCTATAAGCTGGATGCCGCGGGCAATTACCTGGGCGCGGAGGACTTCATCACCGGCTGGCTGACGCCTGAAGGCGCCCTGGGCCGCCCGGTGGACATTTTGATTAAGGATAACGGGGAGATGTATATTTCGGACGACAAGGCCGGGGTGGTGTACCGGGTGGTCTATAACCCCATGGCGAGATAGAAAAATAATTCTATGAGAGCTTTTTTGATAAATTTTCATAGCTACCTGTTAAATCTCCCTTAAATGATTACTATCTAATTTTAAAGAGGAAAGTGTTCACCGTTTGGGTTGGGCCCCGCCCACCCTGATTGCCGTTTTACATAGCGGCGATATCCCCAGGCCACCGGAAGGAGCGCATCTTATGCAGAAAGTATTTCGGTTCGCGTTGATTATTCTCGTGCTAATGGCGATGGCTGCGCCGCTGGCGGCCCATGCGGCGGTGGTGGGCCGCTTCACCGAGGTAAGGGGCGAAGTGGACGTGCTCAAGCAAGGGAAAATTCCCGCCATCCCCGTCAAGCGCAACGACGGCGTGGAGCCCGGGGACGTGATCCGCACCAAGAACAAAGCCAAGGCCCAGCTCACCATGGTGGACGACTCCGTCATCACCCTGGCGCCGGAGTCCCGCCTGGCCGTGGCGGATTATGTTTATAAACCCGCCTCGGGCGAACGCCGGGCGGTGGTGCGCCTGTTCCGCGGCCTGGCCCACACCGTGGTCAAGCGCGTCGTCCAGACGGAAGAGCCGGATTTTATCATGGAGACGCATACCGCGATCATCGGCGTGCGCGGCACCGACTGGTACACCCTCCTGATGCCCGGGTTTACTTCGCTCTATCTGGCTCAGGGGGTCTTGGGGGTCAGTTCCAATAATCGCGCCATTCCCGCCCTGCTCCTGCTCGAGTCCATGCAATTCACCCAGATTCCCATGGGCAAGCAACCATATCTGGCCCGACCCATGACCCCGGAGATGCTGCGCAGCCTGGAGGGCTTGATGGACACGGGATTAACCACCGGCGCCTTGTATATCGGCCCCGGTCCTCAAGTAGTGGGGGGTGAATTGCCCTTTAAACTACCAACCAGTCCGGATCAGGTCATCCAGATGCAAACCATCCCCCCGACGCTCATCCCGCAACCCCAGACGCCGCATCCGGGTCCGGGTTCGGCTCCGGGTCCCGCGCAGCCAACCCCTTTTACACCGGGAGGCTAGCGGCAACCCTGGTGGCGGGCTAGCCTGGGGCTGATGCCGGGGGGCCGGTAATTCCGGCCTTGAGGAGGAAAATTTATTCAGGTTTAATCGCCGGGAGAACGTCTGGCCGCGCCGGGCCGGACGTCTCCCGGTTAGCGCGCCCCGTCCATGCGAAAATACTGGCCTTGTCCCCTGCAAAAGCATTATAGTTATATGATATCCTTAAAAACTTAAACATGCCGGCCTCAGCCGGCCATCTCGATAACCAACCCGCATAACCACGCCTTCTCAGGCGTTTTAACGGTTAAGGGTGACGGAAAGGAACGTTGGCGCGGACAGAATTCATCCCTCTGCCCCGGCCCAAGGTAGCAACCCAAAATGCCCAAACGCACCGACATCAAGAAAATTCTCATCATCGGCTCAGGCCCCATTATCATCAGCCAGGCCTGCGAATTTGATTATTCCGGCACCCAGGCCTGTAAGGCCCTCCGGGAGGAAGGCTACGAAGTGGTCCTGATCAACTCCAATCCGGCCACTATCATGACCGACCCGGAGATGGCCGACCGCACCTATATCGAGCCCATCACCCCGGAGATGGTTTGCCAGGTGATCGAGCGCGAGCGTCCCGACGCCCTGCTGCCCACCCTGGGGGGCCAGACCGGCCTCAACTGCGCCATCGCGGTGGCTGAGACCGGCATCCTCGAAAAATACGGGGTCGAAATGATCGGGGCCAACACCCAGGTCATCAAGAAGGCCGAAGATCGCGAACTCTTCCGGGACGCCATGGCCAACATCAATCTCAGGGTGCCCAAGAGCGTTATCGTCCGCACCCTGGAGGAAGCCGTGGCCGCAGCCCCGGAGATCGGCTACCCCGTGATCGTGCGTCCCAGCTTCACCCTGGGAGGTACCGGCGGCGGCATCGCCTACAACCTGGAGGACTTGAAGTCCCTGTCCGCGGAGGGCCTGGATGCCAGCATGATCACCGAGGTCATGCTGGAAGAATCCGTGGTGGGCTGGAAGGAATTCGAACTGGAAGTCATGCGGGACTTCCAGGACAACGTGGTGATCATCTGCTCCATCGAAAACCTGGACCCCATGGGGGTGCACACCGGCGACTCCATCACCGTGGCCCCGGCCCAAACCCTCACCGACCGGGAATACCAGGCCATGCGGGATGCGGCCATCGCCATCATCCGGGAAATCGGGGTGGAAACCGGGGGCTCCAACATCCAGTTCGCCATTTCCCCGACGACCGGCGAGATGGTGATCATCGAAATGAACCCCCGGGTGTCCCGCTCCTCGGCCCTGGCCTCCAAGGCCACCGGCTTTCCCATCGCCAAGATTGCGGCCAAGCTGGCCGTGGGCTTCACCCTGGACGAAATCCACAACGACATCACCCGGGAGACCTACGCCTCCTTTGAACCCACCATCGATTACTGCGTGGTCAAGATTCCCCGCTGGACCTTTGAAAAATTCCCCGGGGCCGAGGATTTGCTCACCACCTCCATGAAGTCCGTGGGGGAAGTGATGGCCATCGGCCGCACCTTCAAAGAGTCCCTGCAAAAGGGCATCCGGTCGCTGGAAATCTCCCGCTTCGGCCTGGGGGCCGACGGCAAGGACCTGCCGGACCTGCCCCCGGCGGAACTGCGCACCAAGCTCCGGGTGCCCAATTCCCAGCGCCTGTTCTATCTGCGCCAGGCCTTCCGGGACGGCCTCTCGGTGGACGAAGTCTATGAACTCACCGGCATCGACCCCTGGTTTCTCTACCAGATTCGAGACCTGGTGGATTTCACCGAAGAACTGGCCACCTTCGGGATCCTTCGTCTCCAGGGGCGGGGCCAGGACCAGCTTGAGGATATGCTGCGCCGGGCCAAGGAGTACGGCTTCTCCGACCGGCAACTGGCCAACCTCTGGGGCGGCGACGAAGAGCAGATGGCCCAAATGCGCCGGGAGCACGGCATCACCCCGGTCTATAAGCTGGTGGACACCTGCGCCGCCGAGTTCGAGGCCTACACCCCGTATTACTATTCCACCTATGAGTGGGAAGACGAATCCCGCCCGGACGACCGGGACAAGGTCATGATCCTGGGCGGCGGCCCCAACCGCATCGGCCAGGGCATCGAGTTCGATTACTGCTGCTGCCAGGCCTCCTTCGCCTTGAAAGAGCTGGGGGTGGAGTCCATCATGGTCAACTCCAACCCCGAAACCGTGTCCACCGACTACGACACCTCGGACAAGCTCTACTTCGAGCCCCTGACCCGGGAGGACGTGCTTAACATTGTGGCCACGGAAAAACCCCTGGGCCTGATCCTCCAGTTCGGCGGCCAGACGCCGTTAAATCTGGCGGTGCCTCTGGGGCAGGCCGGGGTGCGCATCATGGGCACCTCCGCCTCCGCCATCGATCGGGCCGAAGATCGCAAGCTCTTCAAGCAGATGCTGAATAAGTTGGGCCTCAAGCAGCCGCCCAACGACACCGCCACCAGCGTGGAGCAGGCCCTGGAGATCGCCCGGGCCATCACTTACCCCGTGCTGGTGCGGCCCTCTTACGTCCTGGGGGGCCGGGCCATGCAGATCGTCTCCGATGACACCGGGCTCACCAACTTCATGAATTGGGCCCTGGAGGCCTCGCCGGACCATCCCATCCTCATCGACAAGTTCCTGGAAGACGCCATCGAAGTGGACGTGGACGCCATTTGCGACGGCCGGATCACCGTCATCGGCGGCATTATGGAGCACATCGAAGAGGCGGGTATCCACTCCGGCGACTCCGCCTGCGTCTTGCCGCCCTACTCCTTGACCAAGAGCATCCAGGAAGACATTAAGACCCAGACCCGGGCCCTGGCCGCGGAACTGGGCGTCATCGGGCTGCTCAACATCCAGTTCGCGGTCAAAGACAAACAGATCTACGTCCTGGAAGTCAACCCCCGGGCCTCCCGCACCGTGCCTTTTGTGTCCAAGGCCACCGGGGTCTCCCTGGCGAAATTGGCCACCAAGGTGATGCTGGGGCGCAGCCTGGCCGAACTGGGCTTCACCCAGGAGATCGAGCCGCCCTACTTCGCGGTGAAAGAGTCCGTGTTCCCCTTCCGGCGCTTTCCCGGCGTGGACCCCCTGTTGGGCCCGGAAATGCGCTCCACCGGCGAAGTCATGGGCATCGATGAAGATTTCGGCCTGGCCTATGCCAAGTCCCAGTTGGCCGCCGGCCAGATCATTCCCGAGAGCGGCGGCGTGCTCTTCAGCGTCAAAAAGGCCGATAAAGCCCAGGCCGTGGACCTGGCCCGGGGCTACCGGGCCGAAGGGTTCCGCCTCTTTGCCACCGCGGGCACCGCGGCCTTTTTCCGGGAGCAGGGCCTGAACGTCACCGAGGTGCATAAAATCCGGGAAGGCCGCCCCAATATTATCGACCACATCAAGAGCCAGGAGATCCACCTGCTGCTCAATACCCCCGAGGGCCGCTACACCCCGGCGGATTCCTACTCCATCCGCCGGGCCGCCCTGGAATACAACATCCCCTATACCACCACCCTGGCCGCCGCGAATGCCACCCTGGCCTCCATCCGAGCCCGGAAACGCGGCAAACTGGAAGTGAAGAGCTTGCAGGAGTATCATGGGATGGTGGATAAGACCATAAAGAGAGCCAGCGCCAAATAAGATATGCGCGCCCTGCGCACCAATAATATGCTTTCTCTAACCTAAATTGACTCTATCCGTTCCCCTCGTTAATATAGGGCTGATTAATGCCAACAATACTCCGGACCGCCGTATCGATTCTTCTTCTATGCCACTGAAATCGAAATCAGGCGTATTGAGAGAATAATTCGAGAACAGCTGGTACAACTATTGGAGGCGTGGAATGCCTACTTTAGCGGTTGATTTGAATTTGCCGAATGTAGAAAATGTCACCATAACTGAGGATGCCCTGACGGTAGAATTCAGTGATGGTCGCACTCTCTCAGTGCCGTTGGCCTGGTTCCCCAGACTGTTACATGCAAGTTCACAAGAGCGCGCCAACTGGCGGCTAATCGGCAAAGGACACGGCATTCACTGGAAAGACCTGGATGAAGACATCAGCGTCGAAGGATTACTAATCGGCAAACCTTCGGGCGAGAGCCAGACTTCATTTAAAAAGTGGTTAGAAGAACGGGCGGGGCAATCTTTATAGACCCGGCCACCCTGGCCGTCATCAGGGCACGGAAACGCGACAAACTGGAAGCAAAGAGTTTACAAGAGTATCATGCCAAGATCAAAAAAACCGCATGATCAAGGAGGCCAACCGCCAAATAGAGCATATAATAAGGTAGCCGCAGGCTTCAGCCTGCGGCATGTGGGGTGGGCACTGCCCACCACCCACCGGCCGGAGGCCGGTGCCACTATCCCCTCCCACTTTTTTCTCATTCAGGTTATATTAGACTTTTACGCCGAAATAATTTAACCTAGAACATGCTAGGACCAGATAAAGCCATCGCCTTGACTGACCCGATTATCCCATGAATTCCACCGAAAACCCAAAAATAAACTCCGAGACCCCGGCCGTTTGTCTGGACGACTCCGACCATCCCCGCGAACACTGCGGCGTGTTCGGCATTTACGGCCATCCCGAGGCCGCCCGCCTTACCTACTTCGGCCTCTACGCCTTGCAGCACCGGGGCCAGGAGTCCTGCGGCATCGTCGCCGGCGACGGCTCCCGGGTCACCATGCACCGCGGCCTGGGGCTGGTGCCCGAGGTCTTCAACCCCGCCATCCTGGATCAAATGCCGGGGCATCTGGCCATCGGCCACGTGCGCTATTCCACCACCGGATCCACCCTGCTGATTAACGCGCAGCCCTTCGTGGTGCAGCACGGCGGCCAGATGATCGCCATCGGCCACAACGGCACCCTGACCAACTACCGGGAGGTGCGCTGCCGCCTGGAAGAGGCCGGCTCCATCTTCCAGTCCACCATGGACACTGAGGTTATCGTCCACCTCATGGCCCGCCACAAAGGCGACCTGGTGGAATCCCTCACCGCGGCCTTGGGCCAGGTGCGGGGTTCCTATTCTCTGGTGATTTCCACGGCCGACCAACTCATCGCCGCCCGGGACCCCCACGGCTTCCGGCCCCTGTGCCTGGGCCGCCTCAACGGCTCCTGGGTGGTGGCCTCCGAGAGCTGCGCCCTGGACCTGGTCCAGGCCGATTACTGGCGCGAGGTCGAACCCGGGGAAATCGTGGTCATGGACGCTAGGGGCCTGCATTCCCACAAGCCCTTGCCGCCGGCGCCGCCCCGTCACTGCATCTTCGAATACATCTATTTCGCCCGGCCGGACAGCCTGGTTTACGGCCAGAGCGTTTACCTGGTGCGCAAGCGCCTGGGCGCGGCCCTGGCCCGGGAACACCCCCTGAAGGGCGACCTGGTGATGCCCTTTCCCGACTCCGGCACCTACGCCGCATTGGGTTACACCGCGGCCACCGGCCTGCCCTTCGAAATGGGCGTAATCCGCAACCACTACGTGGGCCGCACCTTTATTCAGCCTTCCCAGACCATGCGGGATTTCTCGGTGCGCATCAAACTCAACCCGGTGCGGGACATCCTCAAGGGCCAACGGGTAATAGTCATCGAGGACTCCATCATCCGGGGCACCACCACCCGCTCCCGGGTCAAATCCCTGCGGGAGGCCGGCGCCAAAGAAATCAGCATGTTGGTGAGCTGCCCGCCCCACCGCTTCCCCTGCTACTACGGCATCGACTTTTCCAGCAAAGGCGAACTCATCGCCTCCCAGCAGGAAATCGATCAAATCCGGGACTTCCTGGGCCTGGATTACCTGGGCTACTTGAGCATGGAGGGCATGGTCGAAGCCACCCTCATGGACCACCGCAACTTCTGCCTGTCCTGCTTTTCCGGCGACTACCCCGTGTCCCTGGAGTCAGACTTCTCCAAGACCTGCTTCGAAAACGACATCTGTTCTCCGTCCCACAACGAGACCCTCCAGCCGCCGGTCTGCGGCCGGCCTTAAAGGCAGGGGCGAAAAGGCGAAGAGGGGGATGATATCCGGTGTATTCGCTTCTGTCCGCCTGCCAGGCCGGCCCCCTACCCTGCTCTACCGGCATCTAAAAACTTGAAATTTGCCGCCGGTTTAGTATGATGGGCGCAATTGCCATGAACTTTACGGTAGTTAGCCGGGGAGGAGGATCCCATGCCCGAGTGCGCCTGCGGTTGCGGAGAGCAGACCAAGAAGGGGAAATATCTTCAGGGTCATGAACAGAAGCTGCGCAAAGAACTGGAGGAAAAGGTCGGCAGTCTCCAACTGCTCTCTTCCCTGGTGAAGGTGACCGAGATGTACGCCCAGGAACGCATGGGCCTCACCGACCTGGGCCGCCTGGTCAAGCTGATTTACAGCCAGGAGTAGCCGGCCAGCCGCGGCCGCGGCGAGGCTGCGGCGCGGAGCGCGATTGCCTAAGCTCCCGCCTGTCCTGCCCTTTTTGGAGGGGTGAGGGTCAGGTGAGAGCGGAATACTATCTTTTGGCCGTGAGTCTAGCCCTGATCATCCTGTGTCCCCCCTACCCTCTTCCATGGCTGAACATCTGATCGGCGTCATTTCCGACACCCACGGCCTGCTGCGCCCTGAGGCCGTCAAGGCCCTGAAGGGCGTGGAACTCATCATCCACGCCGGCGACATCGGCAACCCCGAGGTCCTGGCGAATCTTTCCCGGATTGCCCCGGTGCACGCGGTGCGGGGCAACACCGACCGGGGCGACTGGGCCGCGGACCTCCCCCTTACCCGGGTGGTGGAGGTGGGGGGCCTCCTCATCTACGTCCTCCATGAACTCTTCACTCTGGACCTGGACCCGGCCGCGGCGGGCCTTGCCGCGGTGATCTACGGCCACTCCCATTCCCCCCACCTGGAACGCAAGGACGGCGTGCTCTACCTCAACCCCGGCGCGGCCGGCCCCCGGCGGTTTACCTTGCCGGTTACCTTGGCGCGCCTGAAAGTAAACCACGACTCTATCCAGGCAGAACTGGTGGCACTGAAAGTTTGAGTTCTATTTATCATGTTTGACATATCATCTTTGGCATGATACGATCATTCAAGTGTAAAGAGACTGAGAGGTTGTTTAACCGGCAGCCGGTCAAAAAAATCCCGGGGCCGGTGCAGAAGACGGCCTTGCGGAAGCTGTGGATGCTGGACGCCGCGGCTTCGCTCCAAGACTTGCACAGTCCGCCGGGGAACCGGCTGGAAGCCTTGAAGGGGGACCGCCAGGGCCGATACAGCATCAGGATCAACGATCAGTTCCGCATCTGCTTTGTCTGGCAAGGGACTGACGCCGGCGACGTCGAGATTATCGATTACCACTGAGGAGGCCGTCATGAATGCCGAGAGCTTGCCCCCGGTACATCCCGGGGAAGTTTTGCTGGAGGAATACCTCAAACCTCTTGGGATTAGCCAAAACCGGTTGGCCCGGGACCTGGGGGTGCCGGCCCAGCGTATCAACGACATCATCCGCCAACAGCGTTCCATCACCGTGGACACGGCCCTGAGATTAGCGCGATATTTCCACACCACCCCGCAATTTTGGCTCAATCTCCAGATGCACTACGACCTTGAGGCGGCCCGGGAATCCCGCCTGGTGGAGCGCATTAACCGTGATGTGCGGGACAATGAGGCTTTGGGGGGCGAGCGGTTTAATAGATAGCAAGGGGATGGCGGGGTGGCCGCGGTCATCCCATGGCCACTCCCATTTTCCCCACCTGCAACGCAAAGACGGCGTGTTCTCCCTCAACCCGGGCGCGGCCGGCCCCCGGCGGTTTACCCTGCCGGTGAGTTTGGCGCGCCTCAAAGTAAACCACGACTCCATCCAGGCAGAACTGGTGGCACTGAAAGTCTGAGTGTTGTCTTATTATGCTTTGAAACGGAGTTGCAAACAAACTACAATTTTTTTCAGAGGCGGACCTATATGTCAGCCCTTGGATGGGGGCGCACACGCAGGCGCGCCCGGTCATCACCGTGGATGCGGCCCTGAGAATCTTTTTCGTTATAAATAATTAATGGAAAACTCCGCGACTAAGGAGGATTTATGCCTGCCAGCATTGCCCACATGCTCATTTCGCAACTCTGCCGTAAGAGCCTGTCAAGCAGAGAGCGCTATAAAGAATTTACCGGGATATTGGAAAAGCATAAAACCTACATGGAATTAGGTTCCCTGGGGCCGGACTTGCCGTACTACGAAAATGCCGCCAAAGCCACCCTCAACCTGTTGCTGGACCGGTCGGACAAGCCCATGGGGGTGGATCAATGGTCCTATCAGCTTCATTCCAGGAATCCCAATGTCTTTCCCCTCAAGATGATTAAGATTGCCTGGCGGGAATCGAACCTCGACATCGAAGCATGGGAAGAGGATGATGATCAAAAATTCGCCTTCATCTGCGGCTTCCTCACCCATATCGCCGCAGACCAAATCATCCATCCCTGGGTCAATCAAATTGCGGGCCCGTACTACAAAGGCGGTGACCACCGGGAACGCCATCGTGAGTGCGAAGTCTATCAGGATGTGGTGATTTACCAAGAAGTGAGCGGGGGCAAAGATCTGTTGGATGAACGGCCCAATGCCTGGTGCGATCTTAAGCCGGGCTTCGGCGGCAATACCGCGGTGTGGTTCAGGTATTTCCTGCAAAAAGCCTTTGTCGAAGCGCACTCGGTGGCCCCGGCGGAGGGCAGTATCGAAGATTGGGTGGACGGCATCCTCCTGACCCTCAGAGGTCTCAATAACGTCGGCCCCTATGTCAAAGCCGCCCGGGATTTCAGGGAGCTGGGGCAAGCAAGCGAGAACTATAAACAAT